>NZ_RZST01000003.1:0-74230 GCF_003997575.1 Mesorhizobium sp. M1A.F.Ca.IN.022.07.1.1 | reverse complement strand
TCTAAGCAAGGCGCGGCCGGAAATAATTCTTCACTGACGGACGAGCTTCCAACTGGCGAGGCGGTTCTGGAATGACACTCGGCAGCTGATTGCGTAATCCACCATCCGACCTGGATGGCGGGACGATCACCGCGAGTGGCGGATAGACGCCAGGCGTTGAACAGAACCAATCGTTGCGTCCGCTCGTTCTCCATGCCAATTCCCCCGCGGAGGACCACCTTAAGGAAAGGAAGGGTCACCTCAGGAAAATCGAACAGGTGTTCAAGTCGACCGGCAAGAAGACTTGGAAATGCACTTCATCGAAGGGCCTCGCTTGGAAGTCGCCGGCCTCATGCTCTCAAGTCCGGCTTGCTGGCGGCCTGCCAGGCGGTTGAGCACCCATGACATTGCCCGGCCGGCTCTTTGGGGAATGGGCGCAGGAGCTCGAGCACGATAAGACGCATAAGCTGCTCAGCAGATCCTCGACCAGGAGAAACACCTCGCGTCAAGAAAACGGCTTGACGGCGAACTGGGAGGTCCCGCGCGAATTGGGGCGGAACGTGGAATTGCCTCGCTATCCAGGCGTCGATGCCCTAAGGACAGCGATGCAAAATCCCAAATTCACTCAGCCGGTGACTGTTCGGGCCAGTGCTCAAGGCGCCGAGACGATCATCACTGACGTTTACGAATGCTCGTCATTTCTGCTTCGGAAGTGGCCGGGCAAGCGTGGACCGTCACATCGCGCCGCGCTCCAGGCTTGCCACGATGCCAGCGCGGACAAAAAGCCCATATCGAGCGTTCGGCGGGCGTTCGCTTTGGCTGCGCGCGAGGCTGGTATCCTGGTGGGGCAATAACGGAGCGGGCTTGCCGAGGGACACGCGGGATATATCTATCCGCACGCCGAGGGTAGTTACCTGGCCAACCGACATGAACAGACGACCAGCGTGATGCCGTTTGCAGACAGGTCAAAGGAGGTCCGCCATGTCAAACCCGTCACGGGCATTCTACACAAGTTCCAACGGCGACCGCTGGCTGGTCGTTAAGGTCGGCGAGCGCGATGAGATTTTCGTGAGGCATGAGCCAAACCGGGCCTCGGGCGGTCAACCCTCCGAGGTTGACATCGAGACGTTCATGGCCCGCGGGCCTGGCTCGCCCGAAGGCGAAGCCTTGATCGATCTGCTCGACCAGCTGCGCACCGAACAGGACCGGGCGAGCATGGAAAAGCCAGACGGTCGATAAATAGCCAACCTGCAAGGACTCGGATAGCTGCGCCGTACCGGTCACGTCTTCCGCCCTCCCCTCCGCGCTGCCTGCGGTTTGATTCTGATGCGCAACGTTCCGCCCTCCGGGCGGTCGATTTCGAACGCGTTCGTCTTGCGGACGAGATCGCTCAGCTTGCGAAAACCAAAGGTGCGGGGATCGAAGTCGGAGGCCAGATTGGCAAGCTGCGTGCCGACCGCACCGAGCGGAACCCAGCCATCCTCGCTTTCCATCTGCGCGATGATCTTCCGAATGATCGGCACGGCCGCTGAGGGCGGTTGCAATGGCTTCACGCTCGATACCGCCTCAGGTTCGTTGCCCGGCGCAGACGGAAGCAGATTCTCGGTATAGACAAATCGCCTGCATGCCTGTCGGAAACTCTCGGGCGTTTTCTGTTCGCCGAAGCCGAAGACGTCGATGCCCTGCTCGCGGATGCGGGCGGCCAGCCGGGTAAAATCACTGTCGGAGGAAACCAGGCAGAAACCGTCAAACCGACCGCTATGGAGGAGGTCCATCGCGTCGATGACGAGCGTGATGTCCGAGGCGTTCTTGCCTGTGGTGTAGGCGAACTGCTGCTGGGGTATGATTGCGTGCTTCGAAAGAACGTCGGCCCACGCTTTCGAGCGCGAGCTTGAAAAATCGCCGTAGATGCGACGCACGCTGGCCTCGCCAATCTTGGCGATCTCCTCGAACAGCCCATCGGCGATCTTGGCCGACGCATTGTCGGCATCGATCAGGACGGCAAGGCGCGGCGACCGCAGCTCGGACGGTATCATAGAGCTTCCCTAGCGCTGTTCATGCGACCTGAAGTTTTTGCTCTCAATGTCAATGATGTCGCCGCAGTTGGAGCATTCCATCTGGGTGTGAGTACGAATCCAGCCGACGAGGGTCTTTGCCTGATAATGGCAACGGGGACACTCCACGTCGATTTCGAAGGTATCCGTCTCGCGCTTTGTCATCGCCATGCCTCAGCTTTCGTCAGCAGCGGGCTCTCGCGCTTCTTTCTGCTCTTTGGATGAAGGTTTCTCCTTCGCAGCTTTACCCGCAAGCTTAGCTTCTTTCTTGGCCGCCTTTGCCTTGTCTCGTTGACTCCGCTCGTATTGATAGTTTGGCTTCATCGCCATTCGAACTCTCCGTATGCAGGTATGGTAGTCTCCCTAGGCAAAAATGGCCCGCAGCCTCAAGCGCGGTGAGAAATGCGACAATCGCGTCCTCGGCAGCAGCATCTCCGGCGCAGCACTTCATCGCGTCCCTCCAAGCTAGGCTGTCGTTTCCAGGCCAATGGTCAAACAGGAAATCGGATGCCTGTGCGACAGGCTCAATGAGAGTGAAGCCGATCGGACCGGCCATAGACAACCACGGAACCGGAATCTTGGCTGCCATCGTGCACCCTACGCCCGATTGCATGCAAAGACGAGCGTGGCAGGGGCGTATTGTTTACCCGCTTTGATCGCACCGGACGCTGCTACCGGAAATCCGCGGCGGTCAAAGTATAGGAATCGCGGCGGTTGCGGGCATAAACTTTCCCGGCGAGGTCCTGGATGGAGGGCCGCAACGCGTCAAATGCCGAAAGACAGGCCTTCTCGGCGCTTCCGTTTCCGCCCAGGGCAACGCCGGATTTGGCCAGCGCCTCGGCCTCGATGAAGAAACGGACTTGAAACATGCCGTCATAGCCGATGAAGCAGACGGCATTGCGTGCTTCATCGAAGCTTCGGCTCGGGTTCGGGAAGGCGAGCGTCATGACTGGCCTGCCGGTGTTTCGGGAGCGCCGGCGGTGAATGACCGCGCGGCGGTCCTCGCCTTGCGGCGCTCGCTGTTGCGAAGGTTGAGGGACAGCATGCTTTTGGTCGCTTCCGAACGGCTGAGCCCGATCATGAAGGCGCCGTCCACATATGCCGGGATGCCAGTGAAGACGTGATAAACCGTCCAGGAACGATCGGGTTCGACCCGGCGGCCATATTGGCGGTCCCTAAAGGCGCATGCCTGCGCGCCGGCTGCATTTTCCTCGCCTGGACGAGCCGAGGGTTCGCGAGCGGCATCGGTGCGCTGGTTACTCGCCTTCATGGTGGCGGCCCTTTGTCTGTCCCCGCCTGCGCGGGAATGACGCCGGAGTAGATCGTCGTCCCGTCGGCGTCGGCAATTGCGACCGCATCTGGCCACTGCGGCATGTTCAGCGTCCTTGCCAGAAGCAGCGCGATCTCAATCGCCGCGTCGAGGTCGGCCGCCTCTACGGTCTCACGGCCGACGACGGCGTGCGCGTCGTCGGCAACGCGCGTGCGATAGAATTCCATCACGACCTTCATCCGAGCCCGTCGCGCGCAAACATCCTGCCGTCAGCCCTTGCTCTTGCTTTGGGTGTGGATGCCGCTCGCGCCTTTGATTTGGCCGAACGCGCTCTCAGGCTTCAGCGGAAGCTTTTCCTGCTTCGGCTTCCTGATCTCTCTGTTCGAGCGTTTCTGTCCCTTGGCCATGTCGAATGTCCTTTCGATGAGCCTTATGCCGCCGTGCGATACCTCGGCGACCGGTTCCAGCCTGTCCTCCGTGACCACCCGCTCGTGCGGTTCGGCGTCGCTGCGGATGCGATATTGCGGCGAGTTTCCCCTCGGAGGCAGGGTACGAGTGACATGGTAGATTTCGCCGGTTTTTGGACCGACGCCGAGACCGCCCTTCAACCGGACCGCCTGTCCGATGTCAAAAAGGCGCGCCGGGGCTCCGTGCTGGATGGGTCGTGCGTTGCGTTGCATGAGGGTGGTCATGGTTGTCTCCGGTCCTTGTCGAGCGCCGCCTCGAGTAAGGCCGGCTCAATCTGCACCAATTTTCCTTGGACCCCCGCGCGGAGATGGCTGGTGAACGCGGCCACGCGGCGCCATGCCGTGCGCGAAGCGCCTTCGAGAGACTCCTCAGCGAGGCGTATGAAGGTCGGCGTGGTGCGAGTGGTCACTTGCGGCTTTCTGCGGAAACGCGCACATGCGCCTTCCGCTTCAAATTCAGCCCAACCGCGAAACAATGTTCGAACGAAGCGACATGCCGCGCCGGGAGCGACGCAATGCATTCACTATCGACAATTCGGAGGCACGTGGCGAGGATTGAATGCCACTTCGACCAAATCAACGAATTTTATATATGCGCCCCCATTGCGCCGTTAACAAGGTGGTCGCTGCGTTTTATTTCTCGTGGCCAAATAACAAAGCGAAATACAGGGTCAAGAAAATCGGCCGGAATTCACGTCATCCGGCGCGATATTTTCCGAGTCTCGCAATTATTCCGGCCGATAATTTAGCGGGCCCGACAAATAATTTCGGTGATCCTATCTATCGCGAGGCAATCTGTTTATAGAGGGGTATGCGCCCGTTCCGCGACAAGAAAGAAGTGCCCTTGGAGGATGATCGCCCGACAGCCGCGCCAACCGAGGAGCCTGGCATTTTGAGCACCGCCAGGGTCTTGTCCATGCGTGAACCGCCTCGCAGGTTTGGCAAGCTTGGCATCAAGGGGTCGTTACCTGTCCCGACGGGGCGGGCTAGTGCGAATGGCATGGAGACTGCGGCGAAACGCATGGGTGTGGCGCTCTCTTCATTCGGTCCACTCGCCTTGAGGCGTGTGTCGCGCTCTGGATTGTCGCTGTGCTGGCCTCGGTTTTTATTATCTTAAAGCCTGAACTGGTCGGCATCTGGCGAGAGGCGAAAACGAGAAGGATGCGAGCATGGCAAACCGCTACGCGCTCAGGATGGACGAGCCGAACAGCTGGACCGTTTTCGATATCTTCACCGGCCAACCTGCCGAGTTCGAGAAGAAGATGATGGTCGGCATCAAGACGCGCCGGGCGGAAAAGATTGTTGGTGAACTGAATATTCAGGACGTCAAGCGGCGGGAAGAAGCCGGCCGGGCAAGCCCATAATGCGGTTCAGGGCTCCTGGCCCGGCCATGCTGATAATCGCCGAATGTCGACTGCCCCTGCAGTCATTTCACTTGAAAGGATAAGACCCATGAGAACCATGAAAACACCGGATGCACCGCCGCTCGTGATCGTCGCGGTCGCCACGTCACCCAAGATCATCTCAGCTCGGCTGACGATTAGAACCGACGAAGCAGCAAGGCGCAGGATCGCTGACACTGACGGCACTCTGAGGCGGGCACGCGAACTCGCGGAACGCAATCGCCTGATTTGAACGAGCCCCTCGTTGGCCCAAGATGTCTACCGCAACAGCCGCCCTGGTGATTAGCGCCTCAAACTGCAATCCCGGCGAGGCAAGGTTGGGGTTTGGGGGATTGGGTAACCGGTGGGATAGTGACAATGGCAACTCTCGAATTGATAACCGTTGAGGAGCGGCCCGGTGGCCAGCTTCTATTTAATGTTCGCGTGACCTCCACCGGCGGCAAAATAGAACTGCCGATCGCCATTGAGGGCCAAGGATCTGTCGCTTCGAATGAAACGACGGTTCTTCAGTTCGCACTTGGTTTTGCCAAAGACCTAGAGGCTTCGGTCCGGCTTCGCCTTGGAGTGGAAAAATAGCGGTCTCTAGCAGCGACGAGTCACTGTGCCAATGCATCATCGGCGAGACCGTGGCCGTCCAGTAACGCCGCCTGTGGCTTTCTGTCCCCAGCAGCGGCTTCCACGACTAACGCCGACCGAAGCGACCTTGCTTTAATTCCCACGCCAAGGCGTGGCTGAATACCTAGCCGCGGAGTCCTTCGCTGCGCCCTTAACTTCGTCTCTGTGCATCGTTCTCGCCTTTTGAGCAGCGAAGTCTGCTTACGGCCGCCGGGCAAGCTAGCTCCAATGGCCGGATGGGGGCGCATTGCAGCAACAGATTGGGGCCGGAAGCGGAAAGACCCGTTTAAGATCCCACTCGGTGTTATCCAATCTGGACAGCAGAACGTCGCCGCATGATGAGCCAGCCTAGGAGCAGCGCTAGCAAAAGGTTCGCCAGAGCGAGACTTGCTAGCGCAGCCAACATGCCTTGGGCACCCGGATGTTCCAACAACAAAGCGGCGACCGAAGGAGCCGCCGCCTGCGCTATGAGACTTGGCATGGCAAGACGGCCTATGAGCTTCGCGTAACCTGATGGCCGGAACAGCGCTAACGGGAGAGTTCCTCGCGCAATCGACTCCAACCCGATGCCGGCGCCGTAGAATGCGAGCGCAACCGGGATGTATGGCAGGCCAGCCCACAGCGCCGAGACGCCGATCGCCACGAAAGTCACAGATGCATATTTGGTCCAGATCGGATGATGGTAACGAGCAACCAGCATTTCGATCGCTCGAGCCCCTACCTGCGCAGGACCGACGAGAGCTCCGAGGGCGACCGCGTTGCCACCGGCTTTCGCTTCGGCGTGGGCAACGCAACAGGCATCGGCTTCTATCGGGGCTGGGCCGCCACAACAGCCTTTCGAGGCGGCCGAGATCGAAGTGATCGATCTCGTGGTTGTGCAGACCCCGGTCTCCGGAAGGGCCAGATGCACCGCGTCAGCGGACACCAGGTCCCCGGCAATTGCCGCCGCCACCGAGCGCACCTGTTCATAGCCGGTCAACAGCAGGAAGGTCGGAGCCCTGCCATAGCTCTTGATGCCGACGGTGTAGAAGCCGGGCTCGGGATGGCTGAGCTCGCGGTGGCCGTGCGGCGGAACATCTCCACAGGAGTGCTCGTTGGGATCAATGAGCGGCCCTAGTGCCTTGACGCCTTCGAGCCACGGATCAAGGTCAAGCCGAAGTTCTCGGGTAATCGACAGGTCCGGACGTTGACCGGTCGCGGCGACGATCCTGTCGACAGGACCAACTGTTCGCATACCATCCGCCGACAGCCCTTCCACCACCAGACCACCGTCGACTTCGCGAATAGCCGTTGTTGCAAAGCCTGTGATCAGCTGAACGCGGCTGCTCTCAACGAGATCTCTGGCATCCGATCCGAGCTCGCCGCGAGCTGGCAAACCGGCTAAGAGACTTGCGAAACTTGTTGCCACTGGCGGAGATACTTTATGCCGGAAGAGATTGAGAACAGCCGAAGCCAAATGATCGAGCTCACCGCCGACATCGTGTCCGCCTATGTGAGCAATAACCCCGTGCCGGTTGCCTCGCTCCCGGATCTTATCGCGAGCGTGAATTTGTCCCTGGCCGCGATCGGGCAGACGGCAACACCTGAGGCGCCGGCCCAGGCGCCCGCGGTCAATCCGAAGCGATCGGTGTTCCCCGACTACATCATCTGCCTCGAGGACGGGAAGAAGTTCAAATCGCTGAAGCGGCATCTTGCATTGCACGGCCTGACGCCCGACGAGTACCGCGAGAAATGGGGTTTGGCGCGTGATTATCCGATGGTGGCGCCGAGCTATGCGGCTCAGCGCTCAACGCTGGCAAAGGCGACCGGGCTTGGTCGCAAGCCCACGGCTAAACCCGTGAAACGGGCGGCCAAGCGGAAATAGAGCGCTACAGCTCCTCTGTTCCACCCCGCCGCTCGGCCTGTTGTGCGTGAAATTCGCGATCGATCGAACCTTCTTGCGCCTTGTGAAAATACTGAGAGCAGACGAGCCAACCCTTGAGCGGCCGAAGCAGCAAGACGCACGCGCCAACTGTGAGCGGCAGAGTGGTCACCACATGAACCCAATAAGGGGGGTTGAAGCCGAGTTGGAGCCACAAAGCGAAAGCCAGGGCGGGGAACGCAACAATCGACATCGAAAAGAACGCGGGCCCGTCGGCCGGATCCGCAAACGAGTAGTCGAGGCCACAGGCTTCGCATTCCGGCGCAAGCGTCAGGAACCCGGAAAACAGATGCCCTTGCTGACAGCGGGGGCATAGACCGCGCGCACCAGTAAGCGTGGGATTCGTTGTTTCGTTGTAGGTGACCATCTGCCCCCAACAGCGCCCGGTGCACGTTTGTTCCGGCGAGTGGCCGCGCCCTAGTGCTGATCTTGTCCGACCGGTGACAAGAGCTTCGAGATTGCTCAATCAGCCGAGCGCTTTCGGCGATGATCTGCGCGGTTTCGCAGATCAGTTCGAGTTGCGCCGCTCTTGTCGGCGGATCTCGCTCAGCAAGCGCCTAGTATCGCTTCGTTCCATGGCGCCGAACCTACCGCGGAAGAATCTGTTCCAATCAGGCTAAGGACAAAAGCGGCCAACCGGTCGGGTGGTCACTGCCTAGCCGGCTAGCTTTTGCGGTGAAGGTCTTTCGGACAGGTGCCCGCCCCCCGTTGCCTGGGTGACGGGCATCTGTGTGAGTACCGCGTAGACATGGCCAAGGCCCCAGTGCTGATCACCGCTCAGTGCTGGGGTCCTTCATTCTGTTCGCTGATGACCGGCGCGCCTGATTCAACCTTGATCTTCATGACCGGACGCCCGGCTATGTCGCGGATCGTGCAGAGCAGATCGCGCTCTCGTCCTTGGGGTGCCACGAAGATCCTGACCGCCCAGATGCAGGATGTCGAAAGCGCCGAAGGCGAGTTGTTCGGCATTCCACACCATGCCGGAGTGCATTTGGTGGAAGTTCGGCCGGCCGTCGGGATCGGTCGCGATCATCTCAACATCGAGGATAAAGGACTCGGCCGGCAACTTCTCGGCCGCAGCGACGATCGGCCAATACCTTTTCGACCGGTCGGTGGCAATTGCGGGAGAAGGCACGTGCGCCGGCCCAGTCGAGGATCCCCTGGGTCCGGTAGCCGTCGTACTTGATCTCATGCAGCCAATCGTCGCTGATCGGAGGCGTCTCGACCTGGATGGGCTCCAGGGGCTTGATGAACTTCAACCGCTCTCTGGCGTCACGCATGCACATACCCAACCACGGCGATTCAAGCCGCGCGCGGCCGATCGGTTCCAAGCATTTTAGCGAATTTGTATGTAGTATCCGTTATGCGGTCTACGCCGCCAAGCTTCCTTCGCGGTGCTCCATCGCTTCGAAGATCACTTCGAAGACGCTGTCGACTTCCTCGTTGATCTCGGCAGCCGAGATGCCTTCGCGCTCGGCCGCTTTCATCAATTCGTCAGCCAGGTCGCTTATTGCAACTGGATCGTCAGTCATCGCGTTCGGCAGGTGCTCTGCCATCCATCGGTCGACGAAGTTGATGCCGCGTGTGCTCATGGAGCATGAATCGCGCAGAGTCGACTATGTTCCCGAGCCAGCGGCACGGACCGGTGCGTTCAAGGCTCGATCTGCAGCCTTTGCTAGCAGCCGAGACAGATGCCGTTCGTGAAGCTCTTGCATGCTTTCCAGAAGCGCAAAGAACTCGAGGGCGTCCTCAGTCGGCAATCCGTCCCGATCCAGTTGGGCTATGCGCTCGCGCTGCTGCGCGAGGTGGTGTCTACCCAGTTGGACATGCCCTCGGACCATGCGGATATCGTCGGAAAGCGTCATCAGGGGCAACGGCCGCGCGTTCGAGATGTTCCGCGATCCGCCGCTAAGAGCTGGAACAAGGCTGCAACGGCGGTGTTTCTCCACTCAGGAGGATCCCAATATGGCAGACGACAAGAGCAAGCGTGACTTCCGCGACCGCGATCGGGTTTCGGCCGACGAAGACTATGAGGTGGAGTATTTCGCCCAGAAGGTCGGGCCGACGCCGCAGCAGGTGCGCGAGCTGATCCGAAAGCACGGCAACGACCGCGCAACATTAGAGTGCGAAGCGAAGGCCCTCGGCCGGGGGTGACATGGATGCCTCGCTACCAGGTTGAGGAGCTTTACGGCGAAGAGGTGCTGTCTGCTCAAACGGTGGATGTCGACGAGCCAATAAAGGCGGCCGAGCGCATAGCTGGCGCTCCAATCTCACCGAGGGCTTTGCAGCAGCACTGGTTCAGGGTGGTCGACGAGCAAGAGAACGCCGTCTTCGAGTTCAGTTTGGCCGAGCCCGTGGCAAGGGATTTCTCGAAATGATCAACAGCCGGAAGAACGATCCGGACTGCCGCGCCGCCTTCCAAATGATCCGGGCGACCATCGAGGAGCATTGCCCACCCGGCGTGCTGATGAGCGAGGATGAGGTGAACGGCCATTACGGCCCGGAGTTGTTCGCTGAGGCCGAGGCGCTTTCCCGGGCCATCGTGCTCACCGTGCAGCGTCTCTCGATTGGTGATGTCGCGAAGCCGCCCGCGCAGCGCGGCGTTCAGCCCTCGTCACCAGCCGGTATCAATTCAAGTTCCGACGGCGATATCCCCGCCCTCAACTGGCTCAGCCGCAATTCGTCCACCCAATAGACCTCGCCGTCGACCAGCACCCGAGCTTCGTAGGAGCCACCTGAGAAGCGCTGCGCGGTGATGTAGACCTTGTGGCGGTCGAGCGCTTTGCGGACTGCCGCACGCTTTGCATTTTGGCTGGAGACGGAACTGTCCATGGTTATACGTGGAACTCGTGACGCAACACGGCGAGTCAATCTGATCCCGATCGAATCGTTCCGGCCGCGGTGGTCGAGAAACGCAAAAAAGACCCCCACCGGCCGAAGCCGATGGGGGAGACTGGAGCGATGTGCAGGGAATTACAGGGGGAGCGCCTGCGCTATCTGCAGGTAGAGCAGCACCCCGAGAGCGCCGGCCAAGAGAAAAATCAGGCCGGTGAGCACGTCGGATGAGGTGCGCGGGAACCTCACGGGCGGGGTCCTTTCAGCTGGTCGATGATCTGCGTCAATGCCAGTAACAACCCCGCAACCGTAAGAATGATCCACATCGATGTGGAGCCCAGCCAGCGCAAGCGCGTCCAGAGTTGAACGACGGCGAACCCCGCTTCGAAATGGTCCTCGTCCAGATCGAGGAATTTATCGAGCCGTTCGCGCCGCAGAGGATCCAGCCGGCCGGCCCAAATAAGGGCCTCGCGCTGCTTGCTGTCGAGGCGATCGAGCCAGAGGATCGTTTCGGGGTCGAGTTCGCGAAGACGCTGGGGGAACCCTCCGCTCATTTCACGAGCGCCTGGATGGTATCGCCCTTGGCGTGGTTGAGGCGAACGCAGTCCCCGAGACGGCGGCGATCTTCCGCGTGCAGCCGGGTCTCCTCATCCGTCGAGACGAACCGATGGGGGATATCGACCACGCCGAGGCAATCCTGCATCACGCTTGGATCGACGTGTGCCGTCGGCTTCGGCACCAGGCTATCGACCGATGGCGTCGAGGCGTTCTGACACCCCTGCAGAGATGCCATCAGGCTTGCAGCCAGAAGGATTGGTCGAAACAGGCGGTGCATTGTCTTGGTCCTTCTGCGCGCGCACCAGCTCGGCGATGCGGCCGGCGTCGCTATGCTGCTTGTCGATGTAGGCTTGTGCCGCGGCATCGATGTCCTGCTGCCGCGTCTTGTTGTCGGCCGCCTGAGCGATGGCGGCGAGCTTGATCTTCTCCTGCCACAGCGCGTCCTCCGCCTTTTGGCCGGCGGCATATTGTCGATCGACGCGGCCGTCGACCAAGCCGGCCAGGGCCGGCCCGACATAAGGGATGTCGCGGAGCGGCCCAATCGGCACGCCTTCGTACAAGAAGATGATGCCGCCGGCGACGATGATCGGCAGGCCAAAGCGCGACGTCGCGAAGACGAGGAACGGCCCGAGATATGGGATAGCGTAGAGCGGGTTCACTGTTGGCCCACCATGCACAGCGCCTTTTCACGCTTGCGACGTTCGAAGAGGCCGCGCAGGATCCTCCGGCCGGCCCTGTCGAACCACGTCAGGGCTTGGCAGCCGCCCGCGACATCACCAGCGTTGAGGCGGCGCGTTGCAGTGCTCTTGCCTGCCCTTGCGGGGCCGACGTTGTAGGCCAGGGAAGTGTAGGCCGCATCACGCGTCGCCGGCAGGCGAATGTCGATCGTCGACGGAGTGAAATAGCGGTGCAGGCCGGTGCGATGCTGGGCCACCTCGATCTTGAGAAGGTCGAGGCACTGCTGGTCGTTCAGCAGCATGTTGGCGTGGACGCCTCGCGTCGAGCCGTAGCAGATCGTCCAGATGCCGACGGCATCGCGGTAGGCGTGGTTGCTCTTGCCCTCTTCCTTAGCGATGAACGGCACCGCGATCGCAAGCGTCTGCGCCTCGGTTGCCGGACTGTCATTGAGCGAAGCGGCGCTGGATGGCCACGCGAGCAGCAGCGCCAATGCGAAGACGATCGCCGCGACGGCTACGATGCGGAGCCATTCCTTCCATGGCGACAGCCCCTGCTGGTAAACCCGCCCGACGATGCCGGCGAGCAGCAGCAGCACACCGAGCCACCAGGCGACATTCGGGTCATAGTCCTGCCCGGTCACGTGATACCAGAGCTCCGGCAGCACGAGCACTGCGAGGCCGAACACCTGCATCCAGAAACTCAGAGACAACAGCACCACGCGGCGCACGTCAGCGACGAGACGCATAACACTTCCTTTCCGCCCTAGAGGACAGCTTGATCAGATGAGAACGAGGACTCGAGTCGACGCCGGCGTGCGTGCCCGCCGTCAGAGCAGCGCGGCGGCCGTGAAGAACGCGTCGATCTGGGCCGACGTGTAGCCGAGCGCGGCGAAGCCGGTTTCCATCATCGGCTCATTGCGCACGAAGCTTCCACTGTATTCGAAGGCGTCTTGCACCTCGACAGGCTGCGTTCCGATCCAGGCGATGACCTGGGCGCGCAAACCGGCAACGCTTAGTTGGAGGTGGAATTGCCGAGCCGACACGCTTTCCGGGACAACGGCAGGCGGTGCCGGGGGAGCACTGAACACGCCATTGCTATAGGTGCCGCCGATATAGCCCGGCTCCGCGAGCGGGACGATCGTGAAGCCGTCGAGCGTGAAGGTCGGGTCGCCCTCGATGATGTTGACGACGTCGGTGCCTTGGATGACTGCCAGTTGCATGAATGCGGTCCTTATTTGAACTCGAGTATGAGAACGACGCCGGGCGCGCCAGCACCGCCAGCGCCAGCGCTGTACGAACCGCCGCCGCCGCCAGCGCCATATGCCTGCGCGGCCGCGCCGGCATTGTGGCTGTTAGCGGTCTGGCCGCCCGCGCCGCCGCCGCCCCAAAAACTTGCGCCGCCCTCGCCGCCTTGAGAGTTGCCGGTCGCATTGGTGCCGGAGCCGCCGTCGCCGCCGCCGAGGTTGAGTGTGCCGTTGGCTGCCGTGCCGCCCCGGCCACCGAGGCTCTGAGAGGCTGCGGCAGAGCCACCGTTCGCAGTGACAGTGCCGAATGCGGATGATCCACCTGCGGCGCCGGCAGCGCCGCCCGAACCAATTGTAACGGTCTGTGCCGAGACACCGTTCATGAAGAAGATGGCCGTGGCGCCAGCGCCACCGCCGCTTTCACTGCCGCTGCCCGTGCCCGTCGTGCCGCCAGCGCCGCCGCCCGTCACGAAAACGATTGCACGGCTTGCGCCTGCGGTCGGCGTATAGGTGCCCGAGGCAGTCTTTACCTGGACGTTGACAAGCGAGCCGGCAGCAGCGGTCGCCGCAGCGGCCGCCGCAAATGCCGTGCTGGCGATCTGCGCGCTGCTCGTGCCTGCCGCTGCAGTCGGCGCGGTGGGCACGCCGGTGAGTGCAGGGCTCACCAGCGTCTTGTTGGAGAGCGACTGCGCCGACGACAGGTCAGTGACGATCGTCGTGTCGATCGCGAACTGCGTGCCCGCCAGGGTGAGGCCGTTCCCGGCGGTGTAGGAACCGACCCCCGCCGTCTGGGCGAACGTGATCGGGTCGGTACCAATGACCGGGTTTTCCTTGGCATTCTGCGTCCAGGTCGTGGCGCCCTGCGTCGCTCCACCCGTCACGAACGTCTGGTCGCCAAGATCGATGTCGGCGGAGAGATTGTAGTAGGTCGCACGCGTCAGGACGAATGGCGCGCCTGCGCTACCGGTCGCCGTCACCGTGTAGATGCCGTTCTGGAACGACGAGGCCTGGTTCTTGACCAGGATCACGTCGTTGAGGTTCGCGGCGACGCCATCGACCGTCAAAGCACCGTTGGCAGAGGCGGTGAGCGTGGCACCGACGCCGGATGCTCCGTTGGCATAGGTGACCGCCGGAAGCGCGGTGGTCGTGGCCAGCCTGGTCGCCGGCAGCGTCGTGGTGGCGAAGATCGCTGCCTGCACATAGGCCGTCGTTGCCAGCTTGGTCGAATTGTCGCCGGGCGTCTGGGTGACGGCGGTCGAGGCCGAGCCAAGGGCAACGGTCGGGTTTGTGGCGAAGACAAGCGGACCGCTACCGGTCTCGTCGACCATCGCCGCGGCGAGCTGGGCGCTCGTGCCGCCGGCAAGAAAGGCCAGCATGTTCGCGGCAAGGCCCGAGACGTCGCTGACTGCAGGCTGCGCAAACGTCGGGTTGCCGCTGGTATCGACACCCGTCCCGAACTGATGGGGAGGAGCGGCCGCAGATTTTACGCCACCAAGGGCCACGGGCTGCGGCGTGGGTAGATCAGCCCCGATCAGCGCTCGGAATGCGGGCACTCCGCTTCCGAAGGCCGGAGTAGCCAGGATGAGGTTGGGGAGCTGCGAAGCGAGCGATATCCCGCTGTCGGCAAGGGCAGTGCCGCCGGTCGCCGAGAAAACGGGAATGTCGCCCACCACGGAGTTCGACGGCCCGACGATGGTGCCGTTGGCGATCGGTCCGATCGTTTGCCCGCCGATCTGGAAGAAGAGCCCAAAGATGGTCATCCAGATCTGGCCGTCGACCGGCACTCCCGGAGCAGCGCCAGGAGGGATGCTGAATCCAGCGCCGTTGGCCGTGGAAGCCTGGGTGTTGAGCGGCCCTTGCATCGTGTCGCCGCCCCGGTTCACCGGGGTATAACCGAGCGCGTCCTGCTTCTGCGAGAACAGGTAGCTCCACTGGCCAGCGGTCAGGACGTTGCCGTAGCTGAAGGGATTCATTTGCCCCAATCCGAATGTGTGTGAGTGGTCGGCTTACGAGAGGGCGACGATGCGGCGATCAGTCGAATTCGAAGATGACGACCACACCGTTGCCACCGGCCCCGCCTGCGCCGCCGCCGTCGCCACCACCGCCGCCGCCGCCGAGAGTGCCCGGACCGCCGGGCACCTGGACACCGGTCGAAGGAGTTGCGCCGCCGTAGCCGCCGCCACCCCAGAACGAGGTGCCACCGCAACCGCCTTCATGGCCGGAACCAGGCGATCCGCCGCCGCCGTGGATCAGGAGGGTCCCGGCGGTTCCGGTCCCCACCCCTTGGCCGCCCGCGCCAAATGAATTGGTGCCGCTGGAAGAACCGCCAATGCCGCCGGTAGCGACGGCAAGAGCGCCGAAAGAGGTTGTCCCGCCGGAACCGCCGATGAGATCGGAACCAGACGATGGATTGGGGACGCCGCCGGCGCCGATGGTGACGGTCTGCTGAGAGACGGCACCGAAATAGACCGCCGTTCCGCCCGCGCTTCCGCCGCCGCCAGTGAAGCCGTTTGCCGTGGCATTGCCGCCGCCTGCGCCACCTGCGCCGGTGGCAAAGACGAGCATGCTCTTGGCGCCAGCCGTCGGCGTGTAGGTTCCGCTCGCTGTCATGACGCGCATGGCCTTCATCGCGCCAGGGAGAATTGCGGCGAGCGCCGAGAGCGTGACCTCGCGGTCCGCACCGTCCGCCACCACATGCAGTGGAAGGCTGTCGTTCAAGGAAAGTGCGCCGGTGGGTGCCGGCAAAGTCGTGATGCTCAGCGAAAGGACCTGCTGATCGGTCGCGGCAAGGCCCGCGTTGGCCGCCACGGTCACCGCCGGGTTAAGCAGACGGAACGACGTCGTCGCGTTGTTGAACTCCAGGATGCCGGTGGCACTCGCTGGCCATTGCTTTGCCGTCAGCGCGGTCCCGTCCATGTTGACGATAGGATGGGTGCCCAGCCCGTCAATGTTGCCCGTCATGGCGCCGTTGTTGTCGAAAGCGGATTTCTGGACGACGAAGATCTGGCCGTCGACATAAGCGCTCGGCGCCGGCAGGACCGTGGCGGTGCAGACATTGGCCGAGCCCGCATCGGTACCGACCACGATGGGCGCGGATGCAGCTCCGATGTTGACCCAATTCGCGCCGCCCGTATCGGGGTCGGACGTATTGTCGTCGGCCGTGCTCAGCCAAACGACGCCAGTCGCCGCGCCAGCCAGCAACGCGCTCTTGGGATCCCCGCCGATCGCTGCCGAGAAGGCCGGATCGTAGGGGACCAGACCGCCTGCATTCTGCCACTGCGACCATTGCGTGATCTGCTGCAGAATGCCGTTCATGTCTTGGCCGAACGGCGGCACGCCGCCCGATCCGACCGGCAGGAAGTTGAGTGGCGGAAAGCCGTCGGTCAGTGAGGCCGCGCCATTCACAATCCCGATCTGCGAGCCGAGCGGGATGGAGCGGATGTAGCTCGGGCTCGCCGAAGCTCCCCAAGCTACGGGGAACTTGGCAGGCAAGGCGGAAAGCTTCATGGAGGGATCCTTAGATGATGACGACCGACGCCTTGACGCCGGTCGGCTTCGGCAAGACGCCGGAGTTCTGGACGATCGCGAGTTCGACAGGGGTCAGCTGGAAGGCGAAGGTGTAGGTCATCGTCATCGTCTCGATCGGCGAGCCCGCGTAGAACGATGCCTGGTTGAAGCCGACGGAGTTCAGCGATTCCTCGAAGCCGAACCATGTCCCGTAATTGCCGCCCTCGGTAACGTAGGCGTTGCCCCTGTTGGGGAAGAGGCTGAGCAGGATCTGGTTGATCGCCGGAATCGAGCTGTTGGTGATGTTGGCTGCAGCCTTGGCGAAGATGAGCCGGCGGTATGCCTCGTCCGACAGCGCGAAATTCGAGGTCAGCGGAGCGCCGGAATAGAACGCGCCTTGCCCGAACGGATCGGCTCCTGGCTTGGCCTCATCGAAGCCGAACCAGTCCCCGGTCGTGACCTGCAATACCCGGCTCACGCCGACGATGCTGCCCCAGACGTCGAGCCCATAGCCCTGCGCCGTGTCGACGTTCCAGATGTAGTCGAAGAACGCATCGAAGTTGGCCGTCTGGTCGAGATACGAGAAGATGTTCCCGATCAGTTGCGTCAGCGTGGGTGCATTCGCATACTGGCTGATGACAGTGCGCCAGACGTCGAAAGGCGGGAAATCGCCGATGGGGCTGATGCCAATGGCGAATTGGCCAAAGCCGTTCGGTATTCCGGCCGGTGGCCTGGGATAGGGAGGTCCTGTGTCTTCCATGATCGATCAGGTCAGGGTGACGAAGATGTCGTTGGGGGAGATCGTCGGCACCTGGTCGATGTCGACGGCGATGTCGAAGCGATTGGGGATCGCGGCCGTCATGGTCTCGATTGACACGTTCTTGTTGTTCGAGACGACATAGGTTCCGGTGCCGCCCGAGCCGGTGCTGAGCGCGGTGATGGTGGTGCCGACGGTCAGCGCGCCGGTGGTGTCGGAAATGATTTGCCCAACCGCCAGCTCCCCCGACGCAACGGCGGAGACCGTCAGTATCGTTCCGGCGATCTGGCCCGTGAAGACGGCGCTGGGGTTGTTGTTCGAGCCTACCTCGATCGAGATGATCTGCGCCCACGAGCCAAGGGCAGCCACGGGCGCGTAGAAGCGGCTCGCAAATAGCGTGGTGCCGATCTTCGCGCGCGGCCCACCATCGCCGCCAGCAAAGGCGCTGACGATGGCATTCTGGATTTGCGTCGCGGCATCGGCGGGGACGAGATGCGTGTTGACGATGTTGACCGCGAACAGGATCGCCAACGGATCGGGGATCTCGAAGCTCACCCGATAGGCAGGGTACGGCGGGACATAGCCGGGGCTCTGGTCGTAGACCGTGACCGTCGTATTGCCGTTGTATGCGCAGCCGGGCGCTTTGCGCGACCAGATCGCTTGCGCGACATCGTCAGCGTCGCCGCCGACCACCGCGACATAGAGCGAGTTCGGATAGATCGAGACGCCGCCAATGGTCTGGACGTCATTGCTGGCGTTCTCTGTCACGAACGCGTGGATGACGTTCGGCACCGCCAGCACCGCGCCCAGGACCGACGGAAGCGAGCCCTGCGAATTCAACGCGACGGAGGCAGCACGGCGCGCCTCGAAAGCCGACCGGCTCTCGACATTGTTGCCTAGCACGCCGTCATCCGGGTTCGTGATCGAATCCCATCCGGGGATCGCTCGAAAAATCTGGTCGAGGCTTCCGGCAGGGCATGGGATCGGCCCGACCACCAGGCACTCGAACGGCAAGGTGACAGTGCCGTCGACGCCGATGACGCCATCCTCGGTGCACAGATACTGGTTGCCATCTTCGGCAAGGGCCAACGAGCCCGTCGGGATGGCGACGCCCGGCAAGCCACTGCAGAGCGCCTGCACGACCGTCGGCTGGGCCGGGTTGCGCTCGATGAAGTAGATGCGCGCGATCGCATCCTGCATCCGGCCGGTCGCATAGGCGGGATCGACCTGGTTGGTGAAATAGAGGAACGTCGAGTTGACCTCGTCGATTACCGCCGTCTCGCTGCTGGCGAGCTGCCCCTGCGGCGTGTTCAGCGCGGGATTGAGGACGCCGCCGAACGCGCCGTTGATGTCCTCGGTCACGCCCGCCAGCACCTCCGCGGCCGACGGGATCAGGAACCCCGTGTCCGTCCATTGCGGCGGGGGAACGTTGGTGGTGTCGACCATGTGCTAGAAGCTCGCTGCGGTGGTGTTGCCGGCCGCGTGCGTCACCTGCACCTGGCCGGTGACAGTCCGATCGGTCCAGGACTGGATGAAGGTCTGCGCCGAGACCACGCCGGGCACCGTCAAGGCGGCACGATTGAAGTAGGCCTTCATGAGCGAGACCGGCGGCGCCTTGCCCAGGATCTGGTCGAAGTAGGGAATGCCCTGCGTGGTGTCGTAGTAGAGCTCGCCCGCGAACAGCCTGATCGCGCTCGCCGCGTCCTGCGCCAGCGCGTAGGGCTCGTCGGCGACAGCGATGTTGCCCGACGCGTCCGCCACTAAGTCCCAGGTGTCGGTGTCGAGAAGGAGCGTCTTCATGTTCCGGGCTCCGGTGGGCCTGACGTGCCGCCGCCGGGCTGGACGTTGGTGTGAAGATGGTTGAGCACGCTGATGTTCTCGCCACCGGCGCCGGCGATGACGTCGCCCGTCACCCGCAGCTGCGCGGTGGTGATGGTGATGGAGCCGGCCGCGAAGTCGATGATCTGCCCGTTCTTGTCGAAGAGCTTGATTCCGCCCTCGGTGAACTGGACGGCCTGGTCCTGGTTGGCCGGATTGGCGATGGCCCCCTGATAGATGCCGTCCGACATGTTGCCGCGCCGGAAGCTGCCCGGGTTTGACTGCGCTCCGCCGTTGGCTTTCAGCGCCGAGATGTCGCGGTCCGAGATCGTCATGTGGCCGATGTCGCCGACCTTCGGATCGTTGATGATGCCGTTGGTGCCGCCCTGGTTGCGCATCGTGGCGATGCCGTAGATGACGCCGTGGGGCGTCTGGTTGCCTTGCCCGTCCGTCTGATTGATCAGCGGCATCACATCCACCGTGGGCGGCGCGCCGACGCCGCCACCATGCACCGCGACGACCTTGACGGGGATGCCCGTGCGCGCCTGCGCCAGCTCCTGGCGAATGAGGAAGCGCAGCCGGTTGATCTCGGCGGTGTCGTCAGATGTGGTCTGCTGACCGAAATAGCCTTGGCCGCTCATGCCGGCGCCGAGGCATCAACGGCGATGCATTCGAGGAGCATGAACCACTTTCCGTGGGGCATCATTGCCTCCAACTGATACTCGAGGCGGTTGACCTTCCATGTGCCGTTGGCCGGCGTCAGGTCGCTCTGGATCTGCACCTTGCCCTGATACTTCACCGCCGGATTGTAGAGCGCGCGGACCAGCACGAAGGCCTGCTGGAAGAACGGGTAGCCGACCATGCCGGTGTCTTTCGAAATCAGCACCGTGTCACTGTTTCGCGCTTTGCCGGGCGGCGTGATGACCATCGTGCCGCGATCGATGCCGACGTCGAAGCCGCCGTCGCGCGCGATCGCCAGCATCTGCGTCCACGCCGTGCCCGGATAGTAGGGGTTGGCGAACTTGACCTTGACGCCGGCGTCTTCGAACGCCAGGCCCATCTGCCCCGCGAGAGATTTCATCATCTGCGAGGCGTCGCCGGAGCCCTTGATGCTCAGCGGCGGGATCGGCTGCGCGGCATGGAAGACGCCCGGGAGCGAGCTGATCCGGAAGCACACGTCTGGCATCGCCTGCGCGTCGACATAGGCGTAAACGATGGTGCCGGTCCACACGACGTTCTGGCCGGTCTCGTCATCTCCAGCGAGCACCGAAATGCCGTTCTTGTACATCTGGAGATACTGTGAACCGACGGTGGATAGCTGGTTCATCAGAGCCAGCGGCAGGCCCCAGATCGAAATTTCCGCTTGCCCCGAGCCTTGCCCGGCGTTGACGATGTTGCAGGCGACGCGCAGCCCGAATACCTCCGCGGTGTTGCCGCCGCCTTCAAACTGACCGTTTGCCAGCTCGAACTCGACGGAAATTCGCTTCTGGCTAAACGCCATCTCGATCACCGCCTCACATGAAGAAAGTCACGCCCATGCCGAAAGTCCTTTCCGCCGCGAGCGCCGCCCTTCTGATTTTCACCGTCGCGCCGGCGCTGGGGAAGCCGAACAAGGCCGCGCTCGAAAAGACTTATCTCGACCTGAATGAGCAGTGCCGCGGCGGCTCGGGCGATGATCCCGACACCATCAAGGCGTGCGATCAGCGCGAGGCGGTAGCGGCGCAGCTGAAAGTACTGCACACCTGCTTTGCCGGCGACCGGTTCAAGCGCTGCAAGTGATCAGCCGACGCCCGCCGGGAGCTCGCTCGCCGACACATAGGCGAGGCTGTAGCGCGTGCCGAGCCCGGTATAGTACGGGTCGGTGTCGCCCTGGTTGTCGATGAAGAGCAGATCGCCGGAGAAGCCAAGGTAAAGCGACCGGACGATCCGGTTGAGGTTCTGGCAGATCACGCCGCCGATCACGAGCACGTTGTCGACATAGAGGTCGATAAACAGGCCCGTGTTCTTCTGATAGAGGCTGATCTGCGAGACCTGCCCGTCCAGCGTCACGCCGACCGCCTGGTTCGGCACCGCCTGCAGAGGAATGATGACCATCAGAAGCTCCCGGCTGGCAGGCCAGACGATGTCTTGAATTGCTCGAGCTGCGCGCTGCTCGCCGGCGCGGTCTGCACAGTGCCGCCGTTGACCTGAGAAGCGCCGCTCGGATCCTGGGTGTTCGACATGGCGGCGCTGACGGCCTGCCGCACTTCGATCAGCCAGATATCGACCGAGAGAAGCCCCATCCCCTCATTCGAGCGCCGGCTGTAGTCGTAGTGGGTGATGTTGCAGGAGAGGTAGACAGCCTCCGGCGTCACCACGTCATAGAGGTTGGTGTCGCCGGCGACGGCCGCGATCGACGCCAGCATCGCGGCGCGGTTTGCGGCCGATCCGCCGGCGGTGAAGCGCAGCCGAGCATCATAGGGTATCTGGACCTTGTCGTAGCTCTGGAAGGCCCCCTGTTCGACCGGGAAGTCAGAGATCGACCATTGCTGGCGATACTGCACCTCCACGATGTTGTCGGCGATGATCACCGGCACTCCGCCGAAGTAGATGCCCCATGGCTGCAGGCCGAAGGCGCTCGACAGCAATCCGAAGGCGTCCTGCGTCAGAAGTTCAAGAATGCCGGCCATCACGCCAATCCACTATTTGCCTGCGCGGTGAACAGACGGCGGCTGAGCGCGTCGTTGATGTCGGCCGCAACGCCGTTGGCATCGGTGGCCTGGCTGTGAACTTCGACCTTGCCGATGTGGGCCTCCACCGAGCTGTTCGACGTCGTGGCCGTGTGCGTGCTCGAGATGTTCGACAGCGCCGCCGATGCGGCGCCGGTGTTGATCCCCTTCATGCCCCGGTAGGTCCGGCCGGTATAGGCGTCCATGCCGCTCCAGGCATTGTAGCCCTCGGCGCGCTCGAACATCGATGCACCGGTAGCGCCCTGCGCATCGGTCTTGGCATTGCGCAACATGCTGCCGGCCCGGCTCTCGGGGCCGTTCAGCTCCGACAGGACGAACTGATACTGCGTGTCGGCATCGTTCCAGTCTTTGCCGCGCGCCTTCGCGAAGGCCATGAGGCGCGCCTTTCGCGAGCCCAGCCATTGCGCCACACCGGACGCGCCGATGCTGTTGACGGTCGAGGGACCCCCAGCCGCCTCGACATTCATCCAGCGCGAGATGAGGCCGCGCGCGCCGGCATCCGACAGGCCGCCGCCCGTGAGGGTCTGGTAAGCCTGCGATTGCCGTTCTGGCGTCCACCAGCCTCGGGTGCCACCAGAGGCGTGCTGCGGGCCGGTAGGACTGGTCCCGCCCACCATGCCGCCGACGAGACCGCCGGCCTTGGACGATGCGCTGCCGCCGCCGAACGCAGCGCCGATGCCACTGAGGAGATTGCTCCAGAAGCCGCCGCCCGAGTTGCTCTGCTCGGCCGTCGTGACCGGCACGGGATTGCTCCTCGAGATCGGCTTGCCGTCGACCGCGATCTTGTCGTCGGCATCCTTGCCCGAATGGCTTCCAGGCGCTTTGCGCAGGTGGGCCATGAGCCAATTGCCGATGGTGCCGTGGTCGCCGGCGTGGGGATCGGCGCGCAGGTGCGACCCGCCCCATTTGATGGCGGCCGCGCCGGCAAGGAGCATTCCAACACCCGTTGAAATGGTGCCGAGAAAGCCCAGGCCGGCGCGAGCACCGCCAGCGGCGACGCCGCCGGCACCTCCGGCAGCGAGCATGCGCATATTGGCGAGAACGCGAAGAAACTTCGCGCCGAGCCACAGGCCGAACAGGATCTCGGTGGCATGGACGATGCCGCCGACCCCGTCGACCACCTCTTTCGCGCCCGACGCGAAATTCTGCATGCCGGTCTCGACGGCGTTCCAGTCGATCTTTTCGAGCCAGTCGAGGAACTTTTTCACCGCGTCGACGATGCCGGTCTGGATCCAGTCCTGGTTCTTGTCGATCCATGCCGACATCTTGTTGGCCGCGTCCACCAGGACCGGGCCGAGCTTATCGTTGATGGCGTTGGCGAGCGCGATGATGTGCTGGAGGAGCTCGGCCCAGCTGGCTTGCAGTTTCTGCGCGGCTTCGATCGCCGAGTTGCTGGGCGACAGGCTCTTCTGGAGCTTGTCGAGATGATCGTCGATGCCTGAGCCCATCTTGTACATGAGCTGCTCGGTCGCCGGGTCGATTCCCAGCGCCTGCGCGACATTGTGAGCCGCGCCGGCGTCGATCTGGTGCAACCTCTGCAAAGCCGCGGCGACATCGGAAAGGTATCGATCGAGCCCATGGTTGGGGTCGATCCGCATGCCGGTCCAGGCCTGCAACTGCGAGAACTCGCGAGGCAGCGCCTCACCGTTCTTGTTAAGGTTGTAGAGCTGCTTGTTGACGCGCTCCAGGGTCGACGCGGTGGCGTCGGCCGAGCCGCCGAAGCGTTCGGCTGCATTCTCCCAGGCCGCAATGCGCTGGGGCGATTCACCGAGACTCGAGGCGAAGCGGCCAAGCGAGGCGTCTGCATTGGTGAGCTTGCGCACAAACTCGCTGAGCGCCTGGCTGCCGGTGATGACGGCGAAGAGTTCGAGCACGCGCCGCGTGATCAGGTTGACGGTCTCGGCGGCCTTCTTCGAACTTTCCTCGACGTCCTTGCCGCCCTTCCGGAAAGCGTTGACGGTCTTGAGCCAGCTCTCGGACGTCTTCTTCTGCTGATCGGTGAAGTCCTTGGGATCGAGGCCGAGCGTGACGATCAGGCTGTCAATGACCGTTGGCATTCTCGTCCCTTTTCCTCAGCAGCATCAGGTTGTGGGCGTCGACCATCGCCACTTCGAGAAGGTCGTGGACGTCCTCGATCGACAGCCACTCGTCTAGCTCGCGGAGCGAGGTTTTGCCCTTTGAGAGAACCTGACCGATGGCTCGGGAGACATTGCCGTATTCGAGGAGGTGGACGCCGGCGACTGTGTCGAGATCGATTTCGACTGGTCGCCTTTGGTAAAAAACCGACGTGAAGGTTGATGACCTCCTGCCGGAGCTGGATCAGCGTCGCGATCTCCTCGACGTCACCCTCGATCAGCGGGCGCTGGATGGCCGGGTTGCGGGGATCGGGCTTGATGGTGACGCATTCCATCATCTCGTCGAGCAGCGGCTCGGCATCCTCGAACGCGATCTTGGTGATCGCTCGTATGCCCACGATGGCGATGCCCTGCATGCCCATGCCGGCGAAGTCGTCGGGGAGCTCGACGCCGGAGCGCGCCACGGCGAGCAGCGCGCGCATCGCCCATTTCTCCGCGCGCGTCGCTGGCATCTCGCGGATGTGAAAGGTCTTGCCCTGGTCACGGCCGTCATCGGCGATCGTGACGTCGATCTCTTTACGCATGGATTACCTCAGTTCGGGACGCTTTGAACGCTCTGCCAGCGGATCGCGAAACGGCGCGGCTGCAGGATCTTGGCCGCCGCCGGCATCGGCGGCAGGCTCACCAGGAAGCCCTTGGTGGAGATGTAGGAGCGGCCGAGCGACGGCAGCGTCGTCGAGCCGTTGGCCGTGTAGACGTCCTTGGCCTGCACCTGCGTCGCCGCCCAGGTCTCGAAGAAGGCGATCGAAGGGGAATCGGCCTGCAACACGAACGTCTGGTTGATCGGGTTGTAGACGAAGCCACCCGACAGGATGCCGTCGACGCCCATGGCGGTCTCCACCTGGTCGACACTGTCCATGTCGTAGATGTTGTCGGTGGCGAAGCCCTGCAGTTGAACCGGCGTCGGAAAGAGGTTCGGCACGGCAAGGGTGATGACCGCGTTCGCGGCGGTTAGGGTCGACATGGTCTGGCTCCTGACGGGTGGATTGGTTGCCGCTTACTGGACGAGGGTCGAGGTCAGCTCGATCTGCTGCACGGACTCGCCGTCCATGTACCAGAAGTTGATCGGCGGGCTCTGGCGGGCTTGGCGCACCTGCGGAGTGGCGTCGTTGACCTGGAGGTACCAGCCTTGCAGTTGGAGGGTGTCGTTCGCCTTCACGCCAGCCGCCGAGTTGATCTGCGCGATCTGGAGCGCCGACAGCGTCACGCCGGCGCGGATCGCGCCGAAATTCAGCGCCTGGTTGATCGGGTCGAGGCAAGCCGCCTTGATCAGCTCATACCCGGCCGCGTTGTACGGCACCGAGTTGATGTTCTGGAGCAGCTCCATGAGGGAGAGCTGGAGCTGGTTGTTCAGCCAAATCTGGTTGATGTAGCTGTCCAGCCATTCGAACTCGCCCGACACCGTGCCGTTCTGGAACTCCAGGAACTGCTGCGCGGCCGTCGCATAGGCGCCGTAGAAGTTATAGCCGTTGGCGATGAGATTGCTCGCCACCGTCGCGGTGGTGACGCCTGCCACCAGCCCATCCTGCCCTCGGAATGCGAAGGTGATGCGGCCGTTGGTCTGCTGGAAGTCGATCGAAGCGGCCGCGCCGCAGATGAAGGCGGCGATCTGCGCCGGCGTCGTGATCCCGCCGGCCGGATGGTAGATGGCGCAGGTGCCGTCGAGATTGGCGCTCGCGATGATGTTGCCGAAGCTCGACGTCGCATCGTTGCCTTCGGTGGGAGTGATGTCCGTATCCCAGGCGATGTAGGCATAGCGCTTGTTGGTGTTGTTGACCCACTCGGCAAAGGCCTGCTTCTGCACGCTGCCCGAACCGCCATCGGGATCGAAGATCGTCATGAACGTCGCCCAATTCTGGGTGAGCTGGGTGATCCCGGCCATGAAGGCGGCAGGCGTCGTTCCATCGGCGCCCTGAGAGAGCGTCGCGCCGGTCGCCTGCGTCAGGAAAAGCCCCGCCGCGACCGGGCCGGTGGCGAAGGCTGCGGACGACGCCGCGCCGGCGATGGCGGAGGTGATGACGAAGCCGCCGGAGACCGAGTCATAGCTGACGTCCAGCGGCGTGGCCGACGCCGTGATTGCGCCGCTCGCCACCGTTTGGGTCTCGTCGACGAAGTATGTACCCGTAAGGCCTTCACCGGTACCAAGCTGCACGATGCGCGTGCCGGCCGTCACCCCTGCACCGGCAATCGTCTGGCCGATCGCCAGGGTGCCGCTTGCGAGCGCAGTGACCGTGAGAGTGCCATAGGTTGCCGAAACCGCAGTGCTGGCGACCACCTGCTCGATCGACACCGCATATTCGCCGATGCCGCCGGGCGTTCCCGACAGCTGGTCGGTGATCTGCGTGCCGGCCGAGACGCCAGCGCCGGAGAGCGCCGCGCCGGCGACAAGAACGCCCGACGTCACGCCGGTCACATACATGACGTTGCCGGCAATGGAGGCGGTCACGGCTGCCGTCGCGGGGGCGATGGCGCCCGTCACGGCGGCCGCCTGCGGAGGAGCGGAGTTCAGGTCGGTCTGGATCAGCGCCGCGGCGGCCGAGAAGCTGTTCGCGCTCGACAGATCGATCGCGTTCGCGGTGCGCACATAGCCGTCGACGTTGACGCTGAGCGTGCCGCTCAAAGCCTGGAGTTGCGCCAGCGAGAGCTGGTCGGCCTTTCCGCCTTGCAGATAGGCCGCGACCGACGCGGACGCATACTGCGCGAACAGGATCGTGGCCGGCTTCTGGGTCGAGTTGTTGAAGCCGTTGAAATAAACCGCCGCGATCTCGGCCTCTTCCGAGGACGGGCCGAAGAAGTTCGCCACCGACACACCGTCGTTCGGAAACGAGAGCACCTGCCCGATCGGGACGCGGGTGTTTTGGGTCAGCACGAGGCCGTTCATCACGAGCGCGTTGCCGCCCGCGTTGAGAACGTTCGGAATGACGTTCACAAGCTGCGAGGCCGGGATGGTCGTCATGGACCAAGTCCTTTCTGTTGGAGGGGTCAGGCCGGGAAAGTCGCCTCGACGTTGACGACGGCGATCGCGGCTTGGTCGGCGAATTGCTGTGGCAGGCCGATTGCCTGGTTGGCCTGCAGATGCACGTCGACGACGTAGCGGGTCTCGTATTGCTGCTCGCCGTTAAAGAACGGCACCTGCTTGGGCTCGTCGGCATAGAGGGGCGCGCTATCGATGCCGGCATCGGCGAAGTACCGTGTCGCCCGCTCATCGCGGATCAGGGTGGCGATCGTCTGCGCCATGTCGGAAGCGCTGCCATCCGAGGCGCTATGCACGTCGAGCTGGATGACGACGTCGGTTGGCTGCACGATGGTCTCGGCACCGCTCGACAGGAACTGCGCCGCCACGGTCTGCGCCGGCGTGACCGTGTAGGTTCCGACGCCGCCCGGCGTGCCATCGGTCTGCGCGCTGATCAGCGTGCCGGCGGCCACCGGCGTTCCGAAGACGGTCGCCCCCACCAGGAGCGTGCCGAGCGAGACCTGAGTGACGGTCATCACCTCATCGGCGATCGAAGCCTCAAAGGCGCAGTCCTGATAGGTGTCGACGTTGGTCGAGAGCCGGCCGCGGCGGCTCACCGTCATGGTGACGAAATCGCCAGCCGGCTCCGGGACGCGGTTGTCTTGCGCCGAGATCACTTCGACGCCGGCGGGCAGGTATTGCAGCAGAAAGCCGCGCAGGACCGTCTGGATGCCAGACTGGCTGGGGACCGGGCCGCTCATCAGACGCTGGTGCCGATCCCGCGCACCGTGGCCTCGCCGGCACCGACCGGCTGGCACCAGACCTGGTCGCCGGCGGCGAGCGGGAACGGAACGAAGCTCTGGGAGAGCAGGACGCCGTTCGAGGCACCCTCCGCAGACTGGCTGTCGGCGATCGCTGCCAGCACGCCGCCTATGCTTGTCACCTGCAACAGAGCCGATGAATAGTTGGCCCCGTCGGCGACCTTAGTCCACTGGCCGGCGGGGCATGGCACCATGAAGGTTCCGTTCGCCATATCAGGCTCCATCCATTTGCAGGGTCACGGCGCACTTGCACCAGTCGGGCCACGACTCGAGCACGAGTGCTACGAGCCAGGTGTCGCCTTCCGGGAAAGTGCCGGCGGGGAAGACAAAGAGATCGCCGCCGACTTGCAGCTCTCGCACCACGCCGAGGGCCGAACCGTTGAGGTAGACGGCGCGGCGCACGCCCTGAATGTTGAGCCCGTCGAGCAGCTGCAGATCGTTGTAGGTAAGCGACTGCGCCTGCAGAGAGACGCTGGGCACGTCGACAAAGCTCGGGGTGCGCGTGCCGTCGGCCGCCGTGGTGTAGCCGCTGGACCGTTTCAGCCTGGCGGTCACGAACGGGTTCACCGTCCCGATCGCCGCCGAGACGATCCCGTGCAGGTTCATGGTCGATCAGCCGACGCGGTAGACCGTGAAGGTGCCGGCGCCCGTGTTGCGGAAACGCAAGATGCCGCTCGACGGGATCGTGGGGCTGCTGTGCGCCGGGAAGTCCATCGACCCGATCAGCGTCATGCCGTCGTTGGTGGTGATGGTCGCATCCTCGGCATCGACGATGGAGGTGTTGATCACCGAGACATCGAAGGAGTCGTTGAACGGGAAGTCGGCCGGCAGCGCCGCTTGGAGGGCGGCACCGGTCGGGAGCTGCTGCAGGGAGGCCGCGCCGCCACCCTGGTCGATGGTGATGATGCGGGCGAGCAAATCGGCGGGCGTGAGCGTGCCGGAGACGGTGTGCGCCGCCGGATCGCCCTGCGTGCTGCCGACCTGCGCCGTGGCGGTCCAGATGGCAGCGCCAGGGGTCGCGTCGACGCAGACAAAGGCAGTGTCGGTCGCGGTGTTCACCCAGGCCGAGCCGACCTGATAACCCTCGCTCGAGTCGTCGGTGGCGGCCGGATCGGTCACGGCCGAGAAATTGTTCTTGAATGCCAGGTCGGCAGGAATGTCGCCGAGGTTGCTCGAGAAAAGGATGGCCCTCATCGTAGTGGTCTCCGGGTTCAGGATTTCTTGACGGCATAGTCGACCGACGCCAGCATGTGGCCGGTGTCGACGAGCTGCTTGTCGTTGCCCTTGCGGGCGATGGTGGCGGGCTGCAGCGGCGGGCCGTCATAGGCGGTGATCGCCGCCTGCAACTGGCCCTTGATGGCCTCGCACGTCTGGCCCAGCGTCTTTTCGGCGTCGTAGCCGTTCGCGACCAGGAGATTGCCCACGGCGTCGGGCCATTCGGGGCTCTTGTCGTCGATCATGCCCCGGAAGAACGGGCGGGGTGGCGTGTCGCGGGTGCCAAATTCATTCAGCGCCGCAACCAGCGGGACGGAAGTGCCGTCGGGATAGGTCGCGCCCTCCAGGAAGCCGACGTCGACCGAAACGGCATTCTGGAGGTTCTTCGCGATCTCGGCCAGCTTCGCGGCGAGCTTGTCGCCGCCGGAGAGCTTCACCATCGCTTTACGCGCTGGGTGCGCTCTGGTCGCCGGGCTGATCGGCGGTTTTCGCCTTTGCCTTGGCCTTCGCGTCAACCGCGGAATCGGCGGGGCCGGTAGCTCCGGTGGCACCAGTTGCGGCGACGTCGGCCGCGGCGCCGGTCGCTCCGCTGTCGACGGCCGCGCCGGTGGCGCCAGTGGCACCAGTGGCACCGATTGTCTCGGTCGCGCCAGTCGCGCCCGTCGCGCCGGTCGCCCCTGCCGCACCATCTGCGGCCGCCGTGGAGGTGGCGGGCGTCTCCGGCGCATCCACAAGCGGTGCCGGGGAAGCGAGGCGCAGGCTGCGCTCAAGGGTCTGGATGCGATCTTCCGCATGCTTGCGGAAGACGCGGAACTCGCGCAACAACTGAGCAAGAATGTCCATGAGAATGGTCCTTTCACTTATATCGCTGGAACTAAAGCACTCGTTGCGGGTTAGCGGTGACCTCGGGGACGCCTCACATGAGCAACGGCGCTGTTCTGGTCGTTGAAGACGAGACAATGATCTTGCTCGATCTTGAAACAGGGCTGGAGGAAGCGGGCTTCGAGGTGGTCGGCGTTGGCAGCGCATCTGCCGCTATCGCGGCATTTGACGAAGCGCCGGACGCATTCAAAGCGCTAGTTTCTGACGTACGTCTTGGCCCCGGTCCCTCCGGTTGGGAGGTCGCTCGCCATGTACGTCAGGTTAATTCCACGATCCCGGTTGTTTATGTCAGCGGCGATAGCGCCAGCCAGTGGGGCGCCGAAGGCGTTCCGAACAGCATCATGATCACCAAACCGTTCTTCATGCCGCAGATCATCACGGCGATATCCACGTTGATGAATGAACAGCTCCCAACCGACACACCCACGCAACCCGCTAGCGATTAGGCCAGGGGTTGTAGGCGCGTCGCGGTCCGGGCATGTAGCGCATGGTCCGGTAGGCGGCAGTGGCCTGCCAATAGGCCGCGCCGAACGCGGTTTGCATGAACCAGGCGTTGTTAGGCGTAACGGGGAAGTCGGCCTGCACCGACACGCTGCCCTCGGCAGCATTCGAGACGCGTCCCACGATCCCGGCCGGCGCCTGACCGTTGGCGCCGTACATGAGCTGGCAGATGTGGGCGACCATGAGGTTGAGGAGCGTGGTCTGCGTCTCGGTCTTGGTGACGGGGCCGCCGCCGTCATTGCGGCAGTAGAGCGTCGCAACCGGGAGCGCGCCCTGCAAAACCTGCGGCTGGCTGAGCGTTGCGAACTGAGGGTAGATCGCGATGAAGTTCGCGAAGCTGAACTCGACGATAACGCCCACGGCGAACCTCCCTGGGGGTTGCGTGTCAGGCCGCGGCATCCGCCTTGTAGGCCTGGATGCCACGCGGCAGGTTGTGGGGATCGATCGGCTCGAGTCCCGACTTCTGCGCCTCATGCTCCTTGATGAAGCCCTCGACCATGTCAGTCTCGGTATGGGCCCAGACGAGGTTGTTCCTGACCGCGTCGAGGTCCTTGTTCTGCTCGAGCCACTTCTTGAAGAAATCAGCATCGACGCCATAGGTCAGGGCGTAGTCGCTGTCCTGGGCCATCGGGGCGGGCTCCTTGCGGCGGTCGAAGCGGCGCAGGTAGCCTTTCAGGACAACGGGCTCGCCGATGACCTGGGCGCGTTTCACCTTCCGAAAGCTGCCGCCGGCGGTCGGTTCGTTCTGCTCGACCATCTCGTGAAGGCGCAGAACGAGGCCATGCGGAAGCTTGCAGGCAACAGTGACAGTCGTGGACATTGATTTACTCCGGTTGGTGGAAAAACGGTGGCCGTCGCCGATGGCGTCAGTGGAGCGGATGCTGGGAATCGAACGCAGCTCACAGCCGTGGGCGGCCGTTTTGCTCAGAGCATCCGCGAAGATGATGGTGCCCCTCGCCGAATCCAATCGCCGATTGCCGGAGAGTTCGGTCTGGGTGATAATCGGGCGCTGTTTGTGCCTCGGGCATAGAAGAGTCGGGACGGCTCGACTGCTCGCTACCCACCTCAGTCCCGTTTAGTCAGAGCCCCGAACTCATACGCCAAAGCCTTCCGTCCCCTGCTGCCTGATCGCCGCGCGCGCCAATCCGAAGCTAGCCGAGCCGCGTCTCCGCTTTTTCGTCCAGCTGCGCCCGCGCGTCACGGATCGAGGCGGCATAGGTCACCAGCGGCCGCTTGACGCCATGGCTTATCAGTGTGCGCCTCACCTGCGACGAGGCGCCCGCGATGATGAAGCGTCCTCCGGCCCGCCCTGCCTTGTGCACGGTGCTTTCAATCACGTTTGCCGCGGTCGAATCGAGAAAAGGCACTGCCGAGCAGTCGAGTATGAAGTTCTTGCTCTGGTCCGCGATGCGGTCGAGCACCGTGGCGACCGTTGCCGCCGCGCCGAAGAAGAAAGCACCGGATATGCGATAGATGACGGTGTCGGGATCCGTGGCTGAGCCAAGATCGTAGGCGAGGCGGCCGCCGTTCTCATCATCGGCGCGGTCGTCCGTCACCGGCGGGACATGCGCTTCTACCTCGACCGAACGTGCCATCCTACCGATGAACAGCAAGGCGCCCAGCGCAAAACCGATCACGATGCCGGTGGTGAGGTCGCGGAAGATGACAAGTCCGAAGGTTACCAGCAGCACCAGGGCATCGCCCCAGGACGATCGGATCAGCGCCAAGAAGGCGGGCTTCTCCACCATGTTCCAGGCCACGGTGGCCAGCACCCCGGCGAGCGCCGCCAGCGGGATGTAGCTGGCAAGCGGGGCAGCCACCACCATGAACAGCAGCAGAAAGGCGGAATGGAATATCCCCGACAACGGTCCATGCGCGCCGGCGCGGATGTTGGTCGCCGTGCGCGCGATCAGTCCGGTCACGCAGATCCCGCCGAACAGCGCCGAGCCGATATTGGCGATGCCCTGCGCCACCAGTTCGCAGTTGGAGCGGTGCCGTCGGCCGGTCATGCCGTCCGCGACCACGGCCGACAGCAGCGATTCGATTGCTCCGAGCAGGGCAAAGGAAATTGCGTCGGGTATTGCGGAGACGAGCTTATGCGCGTCGAAGGCCGGCAGAGTCGGGTCGGGCAAGATCCGCGGAATGCCGCCGAACTGGGTGCCGATCGTTTCGACGGGAAGGCCGAGAAGCGTCGTGGCGAGCGAGGCCGCCGCCACCGCGACCAGGAGGCCGGGCCATGAAGGCCGCCAGCGCTTCATGCCCACGATGATCCCTATCGTCAGCGTGGCGACGGCAATGGCCGCTGGATTTACCGTTCCGGCCGCCCTGCCAAGTGCGATAAGCCTGGGCAACAGGTCGCCGGGCTCCTTCCCCGGCAGAGTGAGGCCGAACAGGTCATGCAACTGGCTGGACAGAATGATCACGGCAATGCCCGCGGTGAAACCAACGGTCACCGGATAGGGAATGAATTTCACATAGGCGCCGAGCCTCAGATAACCGGCCGCGAGCAGGAAGGCGCCGGCCATGAGCATTGCCAGGATCAGTCCGTCAACGCCGTGCTGATCGACAGCGGAGGCCACGACCACGATGAAGGCGCCGGCCGGCCCGCCGATCTGGAACCTGCTGCCGCCAAGCGCGCCGACGATGGAACCGCCGATGATCGCCGTAAACAGTCCGCGCTCGGGCTCCACATGCGAGGCGATCGCGATCGCCATCGACAGCGGCAGCGCCACGATGGCGACTGTCAGGCCGGCGATCACATCCGCCCTCAGCTGCTTGAGGTGGTAGCCCTCGCGCAGCACCGTCACCAGCTTTGGTGTGAACAGCTCGGCGAATGTCGGCCGTGCTTGATGGTGAATTGCAGGCCGAGCCTGATCCATGACCATATTCCGCTCCAAAGGGCGGCGGGATCGTCGGCTGCATGTCGGCGGTCGCCGTCGCGATAACTGTTGCGACCCCGCATTGCGCTGCCCGAAACCGGCAAGGGTTTCCGGGGCGGATGCGGTTGCGGCTCAGCCTTGCGGGTTCTGCGCCACGGTGGCCTTGAGGCGTACGCCCCTGCCGCCGCGCTCGCTGGTCTGGTTCTCGCCGATCAGTTCCACGCCAACCTCGTCAAGGGCCTGGATGACCTTCATCAACGTGTCGACAACGCCTCGCACGACACCCTCGCTCGCCTCCATGCGCTGTATCGTCGGAAGCGAAACTCCGGCGCGCTCGGCAAGAGTTCGCTGGTCGATACCGGCCAGCGCCCTCGCGGCGCGCATCTGCGCAGCAGTGATCATCGGCCAGAACCTTTGTCTGAGTCTGCGGTATCAATGGATAATACAAATATCATGATGCTTCAAGCCTCATTCATTTTGGATGAGACATTGGCCACTCGCTGTCCGTAAACGGCCTTGCGCCGCTGCAGCAGCCGAGCCTCAAGCCAGCACAGCGCAGGCAAAACCCCCGCGGCAGCCGGCAAGCAGGCAGGACAAGCTGCGGAGCCGGCAGCGGCTTTGATCCCAAGGAAACATCGGACCAGATGATATGGCCATGATTGAACGCGTCTTGAAAAAGGTTCTCGCGGTTAACGCGCATGCTGCTGAGAGGGAATGGTTAGCTTCAATTCTGCTCGGCGCTTTCAGGCTGGAACCACGGACGAGGCAGGTTTGATCGCCCACGGTGCGGAGATCAAGCGCCGATAGGTGCTATGCCGACGGGAACACCAGTCGAGATGGCAGAGACCGTGAAGGCGAGCAAATCATTGCCCGCCAACAAGAACTGGTGAGCAGACTTGCGGCACAAGCGCGTATGTTGTTGCCGTATGACGCTGTAGTGTTCCTGCAATCCTTGAAGCCGTGCAGCGGTCGCCTGTCTGGAACGCCTTAGGCGCAAGCCTACTTCGTCCCAGCCCCAAACCAGTGGATGAATGCGGCTCGTATTGGGGCGCGCAATACTATCTCTACGCCATCTAAACGCCCACCATCTGGGAAATGCCCGTCGGCTGCCGGATGATCGCGCCCCAGGTGCCGCTGGACATTTTCTTTTTCCACGAGGAGAGCGCGCGCACGATTGGATGAGCGCGGAGCTTTTCGTTAAACGCACAATAGCCGGTCTGCTGACCATCGATGCCGTCGGCAATGAACTGAACCACGTTGCCGGCTGAGATGCCCGTCGGGTTGATCGCTGTCTCCGCCCTATATTGCACCGCCGAGACGACGCGAAGGTTCGGGAAGTTTTTCTTGAGCAGGTCCTCAACATTGACGTTGAACGAGTTGGTCGCGGTCATGGCAAGCTGCGATTCCGGCGACATGGCCAGTGTCATCTTGGTGTTCTGGTCGACCAGGCCGGCTGTCTGGGTAACGAGCTGCAGCCACAGTGATTGGAGGTCGGAATAGATCTCATTCGCGGTGGCGACGATCTGGCCGTTGTTGATCCATTTCACGCCGCCGTAAGCCTTCGGCGCCGGGGTGATCGGAGCCGCCAGGTTCGGATCGTTGAGAAGGCCATAGTTCTGCAAGCCCTGCACGCCCTTGAAGTAGGTCGTGTTGAGGAATCGTGCGAGCACCGTGACGCCGGCGCCATCCACCTCGCCAACCCAATTGACGCGGCCAAGGCCGGCGCGCTCGATTTCCAGCTCGCCATACTCGGAAATCGTCTGGAACAGATAGGACTGGCGCTGCGGCCAATTCATGTTGGCGCCGGCTCTGCCGTTGTCGTTGTAGTCGCCATAGCTCGACACTTCGCCGGTCTGCTCAACGACGGGGAACATCGCCGTCTGGTCGATCCAAGTGCCCTTTCGAATTTCGCCGAAGATTTCGGCAGCTTTGGTTGGGGCGAAAAGGATGCGGTAGACCTCAGGATCCACAAGCGTGGTGAGGAACGCCGGAATGCCGGCGTTCGGTGCTGTCGCTAGCTGAGGCTGTGCATCCATCGCGAGATGATTGGTGCGGAACGCCTCGACGATGTAGGCGCGTGCATCGGGAAGGTAGATACCGGCCTGCTCGAACATCGAGCGATGCTGAGTCCACGCCGCAGCGGCCTGATCGAAGTCGTGAAATTTCATGGTGGTTATCCTCACAGATCGCCGACTTGCGGCGCATGGTTTCGAGATTGACGGCGGGTTTAGCCCTGAGGCCAAGAGCTGATCTTCATCAGCTCGCCGGGCTGCGCGAAGGAACGCACGGTCCACTTAGTTTCAACATTGGTGGCCGCGGTGAGCGCAGCCGCGTTGACTATGGTGTTGACATCGACCGCATAGGTGCCAGCGCCACCGGCTGGGCCAGTGAGCTGCTGGGTAATAGTGGTGACGGCGGTGATGCCAGCGCCGGTCAGCGTGTCGCCGACGCCGAAGACGCCAACGATCGTGCCGCCCGCCGTGAACACGCCATAGGTGCCGGAAATCTCTGTACCGGGGTCGACGTCCTGGTCGGGGATGTTGACCGCATACGTGCCCACACCGCCCGGGGTACCAGTGAGTTGCTGTATGATCTTGGTGCCGGAGACGACGTCGGTGCCCGAGATCGTGGTGCCGGGGCAGATCGTGCCCGAGTTGACCGTCGTGACCGTCAGCACATTGCCGACGATGGAGCCCAGGAAGCCGCTGGTCCCGGCTGCGATGGAGCCGGCCGAAGTGGTCGCGCCATTCGGCGAGCCGGACGGAGCAGCGGTCGCCGTGCCATCGGCATAGTTGGCGTAGACCTTCTGGCCGACCAGGGCAGGCGTCGCGCCGGCGTTCTTCACCCAGAAATCGCCTCCATCGAAGACGGTGATGGGAAAGCCGGCCGGGACCAGCATCGTCGATTCCTGCAGGTATTGCTCGATCAGGCCCTGCTGCTCGCGATGGACGAAGCCTGCGACCGGGCCGGTGCCGAAGGTGTTGACCACGGCCGGCGCATTGTCGCTGTCGGCTTGGACATAACTCAGCCAGGCGAAGCGGCCGATGACAGCACCTAGCGCGCCGCAGACCAGCGCGCCAGCGGCGGCAAGGACTGTAGAGCGGGGATTGGTGGAAGCGAAATCGCCCTCGACAGCGGGGGCGGGATTGTAGGCAACCTGCGTCTGGAACCCAGACATGGGCAATCTCCTAAATGAAAAGAGCCGGCTTGCTGGCCGGCTCGACGGGCTTGGAAGGGAAAGCCGCTCGCCTTAGAGCGACTTGACGATGTGGGTCTTGGCGGCTGGGAAAAGCTCGTAGAACGAGTTCACCCCGGCAGCGTCCAGGGCGACGGCCGGCTTCTTCGGTGCGCCGACGCTAGGTAGCGGCTGGGCCTTGAGAATGGCCGGCAGTGCCGAGGGATGGACACCATCGATGTTGACGCCGAGTGAGGTGAGCGCGGTGCGATAGACGGCATCCGAGCTATCATGGGCCATGGCGAGCTTGCCGATGTAGGGACGAACGGCCTCCTCGGCGGCGCGCACTTCGGCGGCCGATTTGAGCATCTCGGCGCGGACCTCGGTCTTGGCCTGCACCACAGCCGCGGCGATTGCCGCGTCCATGGCCTTCTTGTCGACCTTGTCGTCATCGTCCTCGTCGCCGTCTTCGGCCTTTTTCTTCTTCTCGTCCTCGTCCTCCTCCTCTTCGGAGTCCTCGGCTTTCTTCTTCTTGTCGTCCTCCTCCTCGTCGTCTTCGTCCATGGCTTCCTGGACCTCCACCTCGTCGAGCGCGACGAGAACCCCCTCGAGACCGTCGAGCTTGGCGTCGGTGGCGAGCTTGCCCTCGGCGGCCTTACCGACTGCCTTGAGGATAGCGGGGCGCTTGGCCTTGAAGTTTTCGGCGGTAACGCCCGCGAGAGCCGCGCTGACATCGATCTTCTGATCGGCGGCGAGCTTAGGCATGACGTGGGCAAGGATCGCGCCGTGGGCGACGGACGCCATGCGCGACAGCAGTGCTGCTTTCTTCATCGTGATGATCTCCATTTTGCTGTCGCCGACTACAACATCAGGCCCGGCGCGGCCTTCCTCGACCAAGGCGACGTGGTTGGCGGAAATGTCCCGCATCACGCCGTCGTAGGATTCTCCAGCCAGCGTGCCGGGCGTCATGTCGGCCCGGTAGCGATAGCTGCTCGAAAGTTCTTTCTGCCGATCGGATTCGATCAGCGCGATTGCAGCGCCATCCCAGATGCTGAGCGGCGCCATGAGATAGGGGGCATGGAACTCGACGGCATCGCCGAGCGCGCCGACCACGGCTTCGCGCGGGTGCTCCTTGGCGCTGACCGGGATGTGCTTGAGCAAGAGCGGCTTGCCGACGAAGGTCGGGGCGGCTTTCGCGAGCTCGTCCGCATCGCGGTACAGGCGATAGATGCGCTCGGGATCGAGCGCCAGCGCCTCGAAGTCCGGGATTTCGCGGCCATAGTAGGGGCAGATGTTGGCCTTTGAGATCGGCGTCATCTCGACGCGCAGATGGCCGTCCTGGTCGAACGAGCGCACGCTATTGCGATCCATGGCGAGCGCGTCGTTGGCCTGTGCCACCGCGTCCGTGCCGCGGCATTCGTCGCACACGATCCCAGGTCCAGCGAGTTCGCCGGTGCCGCCGCAAATCGGGCAAGCGCCCTCGATCACGATGTCTTCGCCCCTCGTCCACTTCACGAAGTTGGAGCGCAGCGAGTCCCATGCCTCAGGCGACATGTCGGCCGCTATGCCAAGCCGCTCGCCCAGCATGTCGCGCAGGCCCGGATGCAGCGGCTCGGGCAGCGAGCGCAGGGGAGCCCAGGCATAGCCGGAATGTTCGTCGGTCAGCACCGGCGCGAATTTCGTCTCGACGGCCTGAGCAAAGGTGTGATGCACCCAGCCATTCGGGGTGCCGCGCGTATCGATGAGCTGGCGCGCGCCAGACGGCAGCGTGCCGATCTCCTCGGTGGTCTCGCGCGCCGCCGTCGTCTCGGCGTCTTCGCCTTCATCCGACTTGCCACCGGGCCAGCACCAATGGCCGGGCCAGCTGGTATCGGTCGACGAGCGCCGGAGCACCAGGACATCGCCATCGGGCGCGACCAGCATCAGCGAGGCCGCCTGCCCCGCGCTGTCCTTGCCGACGAACTCTTCGCCGACCGCCTTCGGGATGCCGAGCACGCCTCGACCCTCGGCCGCTGCGTACATGGCGCGGCGCTGGGCCTCAGACTTCGCAGGCATCGAAAATCGCTCCTTAAATGTAAGGCTTGACCTCACACTTTGGTTGACTTATGTAAGGTAGCGCCTTACACTCTAAGCATGATCAAGACGTTCCGAAACAAAGCCCTGCAACGCTTCTTCGAAACCGGCAAAGCACGCGGTCTCAGCGTTCAGGACGACAAGCGTGTCGCTCGCATCCTGCGGGCCTTGGAAGCGGCGGCGCGGCCGCAGGACATGGACCTTCCCGGCTATCACTTCCACGGCCTCTCGGGCCGCGACAAGGGCCGCTATTCGGTCCGCGTCACAGGCAATTACCGCATCACGTTTGCATGGGACGGCGAAGACGCAACCGAAGTCGAATTAGAGGATTACCACTGATGAACACGACACCCATCAAGCGCGGCCTGCCCGCGATGCATCCCGGCGAGCTTCTGCGCGAAGACGTCATTCCGTCGCTCAATGTGTCGAAGACCGAGATCGCGAAGCTGCTCGGCATTTCGCGTCGCACGCTCTACGACATCCTGGACGAAAAGCAGCCCGTCACGGTGGCGATGGCTCTCCGCATTGGAAAGCTGGTCGGCAACGGCCCGGTGCTTTGGCTCAACCTCCAGCGCAACTATGATCTGGAGCAGGCCGAGAAGGCTCTCCGCGCCGAGATCGATGCAATCCCGACGCTGCACGCCGCTTAGGAAGGAAATTCGATGTTTCGCTGTATTGTGTCAGCTCTCGTTCTCGGTCTAGCGACGGCGCCGTGCCGTGCAGAAAATGCCAACGCGTTTATCTACAGCTACGGCCTCAAGACATGCGGTGCCTTTGTGGCTGCAGAGGGAGATAACCATCCAGGCAAGGCCATTCTCAGAATGGCCGATGGCAGGAAGTTTTTCGACGAGAGCGCGAACTTCATGAATTGGGTGCTCGGCTATCTCAGCGCCGTTAACATGATGCGCGCCCCCGGGAAGCCCAGCATCGAGCTCGATAATGCTGCCGTCGATCTGTGGCTCCGGAACTGGTGCGACGCCCATCCGACCAACTCGATTTTCGACGGCACCCTTGCCCTTGTCGCGGAGGAAAACAAAGCGCAGTGACCGCCCGCCCCTCGGTCATGAAAAGCCCTTGATGATCGGCTTGGCGACACAGCGGCATCCGGGCTCCTCGCCCGGCCGTATGAAGCGCTTGACGGCCGGGTCGTACCAGCCCGTCGAAATCTTGTAACGGACCTTTTCGCGGCCGGCCTGGACATGCGTGGGGCGAGGTTCCTTGCCGCCGCCGCTATGGTGCCACTCAGCCTCATCGATACCGAGTTCGAGCTGGCGCGCCGTGTTGAAGGCCGCTGTCGCCTTGTTGTTCTGGTCAAGCGCGATGAAGGCGGCCCGGCGCCGGGTGATGCCGGAATAGCGCTCGAGATCCTGCACCAGGCCGGCAAGGTCGCGGCCGGTCTGCACCGACCGCACCACCGCGCCTTCGACCTGGTCGAAATACTGCGAGGGGATCGACCTGATCAGCGCCACATTGGCGTGGATCGTCGCGTCCACGACGTCGCGCATCGCCGCCGTCATCTTGAATTCGACCGAGATGCCGCCGTCGCGCAGGATCTTGCGCAAGGCGGCGCTCGACCGTTTCTCGACCGAGAGCGCGAAATAGTCGCCGAGCTTCACCGCGGCGACGTCGAAGCGCTTGGTCCACTGCGCGGCAAGCTTGCGGATCGATCGGCGCAGCGCTTCCGCCGGCGTTTCATCCTGCGCTATGCGGGGCGTATTGGCCCGGTAGGAGGCTTTCAGCCAGTAGACCACGCTGTCGCTCATGGCGTCGATCAAGCGCGTCAGGCGGCCCCTGTAGGCCGTCTCAATCCCGACGTTGGGTCGGACGGGGCGAAGCACCTTTTCGTTGCGCTTGGCCGTCCGACGACTTTGCAGGCTGGACATCACGATCCCTCAGCGTCTCGGCGATCTCGCGATCGTCGGGCGTCTGTGCTTTGAGGAGTTCCCAGAGGTGGAGCGTGATCAAGCGGTGCCGGCGTTGTCAGTGACGGGAGCCGCACTATCTGCCGGCTCCTCGGGCTTGGCAACACCCGCGTCCCAAACAAACCGTTCCAACACGAGAATGGTTTGGAAGAACTTGTCAGGGTCGATCTCGCCCGGCGTGCTCATGCCCACCAGCTCGACCAGCCGGAGTCGGATTTCGCGGGCCTCGTCAAGCCGCCTCGTCTCGTTCCTCGGAGCTGCCCTTGACCACAAGGCCGTCGTCCTCCTCTTCGAGCAGGTCGGGCATGTCCTCGACATCGATCGAGGAGAAGTCCGAGTCCGGATCGCCGGCAACGCGCTGGCGCGATTCCTCAGGCGAAATCACGCCGGCGTCGATCAGGATTACGTCGCGCTCCGCCTTGGTCTTTTCGACCTCGGCCGCTTCCTTCTCATTGGTCTCTTCGAGCTTTTCGAACTCGAAGTCGATGCCGGGATCGGGCTCGCCCCAGAGCGATGTCATCACCAGGCCAAGCAGGCGATGTATCGGCTGGCGAAACAGGTGCTCCTGGAAGGAGTGGACGTAGTCGTAGAAGACCTGGATTTCGCCCTCGGAGGAGGCGTTCAAACCGGCCGGCTGGACGCCGAGCAGCTTGACCAGCGGAATGTGGCTCACCGACGCCATGTGCTCCTGCGCCTGCGCCTGGAGCACGTCGAGCCCGGAGAGCGGAGCCGCGACGTTCTTGAAGTCCTCGCTATCCTTGTCGATCATCATCAGGCCGCGATTGGACCTGACCAAATTGAAAAGTTCGGCGCGCCGGAAGAGCTGATCGCCATCGGCTTGCAGCGTCTCGCCGAGATTGGTGGCCAGCAGGAAAACGCTGAACATCGAGATGATGTCGTTCACCGACTGGCGCGTCTCCAGCCAGTTGTCGACATAGGGCTTGCACATCTGCGACAGCGACAGGCCGCCGAATGAATAGGTCGGCTTCAACAGGTCGGGCACCTCGCGCCCGATCAAGGTGATCAGCCGCGTGGTGTGGACGATCTTGGCCTGCACATACCAGCTGTCGGGCCGATACCAATTGTCCTTGAGCGGATCGCTCGAGTTGTAATTGGTCGGATAGCACCAGACCGCCTCGACGGTGCGCAGCGCCTTGATCGGCTTCTTGGAGAACTTGGTGACGCTGAGCTTGTCCCAGCCGTCGCCGATCGGCTTTTGCAGCTCGTCGGCATCGTCGGTATCGCCGGTGTCGATGTAGATGTGACCGCGGCCGAAGAAGCCATCCTGCTCGGCGGCGCGGGAGAAGATGTCGCGCACGTTGAGGCGCTTGAACTCGGCCTCCAGCTCCGCGATCTTGTCGGCCTTGTCCTCGCCGTCGTTCGAGGTGAAGCGGATCCATTTGCGCGTCATCTCGGTGGCGATCGTCTCGGAGATCACCCGGTATTCCGGGCGCTGCGCCAGCTCCGAGAGATAGGCGTAGCCGAGGAAGGTGATCCCCTCCGAGAAGTAGCCGCTCAGCCCGAAGCCGTTGGCCCAGCTCTGAACCGCGCCGACGGCGCTGTCCATGGCAAGCCCGGTGTTGCCCGACGGGAGCACGCCATCCGGGTGCTTGGGCAGGGTGAAGACCGGCACCGGCTGCTTCGGTGCGGCCGCTTGCGCGCGGATCGCCGACAGCATCGCATCCGAGATGCGCGTGGGAGGACGCGCTCCAGGAGGAACTGCTGCCGGCGGCGCCGACGCAGGGACGTCGGCGACTGGCCCGCGTGTCCAACGACGGCGCAATGCGCCCCAAAGTTTCTTGATCATCGCGGCCCAGGCTGGGCAGCGCGCCGAAGAACGTCGTCGCTGATCACCATGGCCCCCTTGATGTTGAGCAGCCTCGTAAAGGCTCCGGAAGATGCGTCGACCTGATCCATCAGCTTGGAGGCTGGGAACAGGCAGAGTTCGTCGAGGTAGAGCGTGTTCCACTCGCCTTCGACGATGTAGACGTTGCCGTGCTCGCATTGCGCCGCGAACGGCTCGGCGCGCGTGACCTTGTCGCCGGTCTCGCCCTCGGCATGCACCTTGTAGCCCGCGAGCTGCGCGACGAAATCTTGCACCTGCGCCTTGCCGGCCTGACCAGGATCTTGCGGCAGGCTGATGTGGACCGTCTTGCCGTCGAGCGCGGCCTGCGTCTCGATGGTCTTGCGGACCGACTTGCCTTCCTCGCGCAGCGTCACGACATGGCCGACATAGTAGCGGCCCTCGGGATCGCGGCCGAGCTTGACGCCGGCGGTGCGAGCGCCAGTGCCGCCGCGCGTGCCGGCCAAGTCCCAATGGCGGACCCAGATGGTGCCCTTCGGCGCTGCCCTGACGATGCGACCCTCGAACCAGGCGCGCTGGAACATGCCGCCGGCGCGCGGCGCTGGCCGCTGCTGATACTGGCCCGCGACGGCATACGACGTCATGTCGTTGTAGAGCTGTTTCAGCTCATCAGGCGGGAAGCGGATCGGATCGAGGATCTCGCCGTCTTGCGTGCGGGGATCCTGCCGCCAAACCAGCTGCAGCGGCAGAGCCTCGATTTCGGCGCGGCGCTCGTCCGGCAGATTGTCGTTCTCGCCGTACCAGTGCTGCTTGCTCCCGTCATAGCGCGCCAGGATCGGCTCACCGACGGAGCTGGCAACCTTGATCGGCGTGTAGCAGCAGCGCTCCGGCTCGAACTGCATCGGCAGGCAGAGATGAACGTAATTCATCTTGCCGTCTTCCTCGACGACGAGGGCGACGAGTGGACGTTCGACCAGCTCACCCGCGAGGACGTGGACGAGGAGGAGGAAGACGACGACGGGTGCCCCAAGGGTGATCCGGAATGCCTCGGCAACAATGGCGACTGCCACGATGCCTGCGAGTCTCCACAAGAGCGCAAGCACGTCCATCGGCTGGAGCTACAGGAGATCGCCGACGGTGCCTATGGGGACGGGCCATTCACGCGTGGCTCGGCGCGCGACTTGCTCAAGCGGGAGCAGCGCTGATGGCCCGCTATCTCGTTGCATGGGAGATCGACTACGAGGGCGAAGGCGATCCCGAAGCGGCCGCCCGCTGGGCGTGGGATAAAGACGGGAACGAGACCAAGATCGATCTGGCCGAGCTCGACGAGGCGCGCCTGGAGAGTTCCATCAGCAGCGTCGGCGACGTGCTGCGCAGGCTGACCGAGGAGGCTCGCGATTCGCTTCAATCGCGGAGCCTGACGAGACGATCCCCTACGCGGAAGTCCCTCTCACAAGAATCTGGTTGGCCCGTTTCCGACCCTTCGAAGCTGATCGTACCGATCCAGCGGTTTATGGCGACCGACCGAGAGTTCGCGCGACGGAGGCCATATCACTGGCATCTCGGCGTTTTATCGGTGTGGATCTTGGGAATCCATTTACGCCGATTCAGCAATAGCATGGCGGCGTCTGTCGCAAGAATGAATCAACTGCCGAGGAGTCACTTCTCTCGGATGCGCACGTTCCGCGACGAAGGGTGAAGCATTCGCCGCGTACGCGCTTTCTAGGTCACTTGAAATGACGTGATGGCTCAACCAGAGGAAACAGCTCCGAGCCGAAAATTGTGCCTCGCCCACGCTGCAAACGTGGTCGGGGTTTTGCCCGCCACCTCCCGGGCGAGGGCGATATTCTCGTCCGAGTTGTCCGGACCCAGGTAGGTGTAGTTCTCGTAGTAGGCAAGCGTCTCACCAAGAGCGTCTGCTCCGGGGAAGAAGGTCGCGTAGACCTCCACCGGAACCTGGGTGAAAGAGAGCTGATGCCCTTGCTGCCGCAGCGCGTCGAGAATGTCGTTGAAGCGCAGGAAATCGCCAACCAACGGGAGATAGGCGCCGTTGCCGACCTTGTTAGGATGCGCAAACGCACCTGCTACGACGTCGCCCAGTTCGTTGATGTCGCCCATGTGGAAACAACGGACGGTCGGATCGATCGGCAGCGTCCAGCCGAGGCTTCCGTCGGGCTGTTTTTGTGGACCGAACGGCCCGGAGAAGTTCTGGTAGTACACCGGCGGCACCACGAAGGTGTGGTGCGGGAAGCCGGCGCTCTCCACGATCGGATCGACCTTCGCCTTGCCGCTGAACTGCGGCAGCTCAAACTTACCGCCGCTGATCGCCTCTACGTTGGGGAGGGTTGACCAGACAAAGTGGTCCGCCCCGGCGGCTGTGGCAGCCTGGATCGCTGCAGTTGCCTGCTTGATCTCATCCGTGCCCACTTGCCAGAAATTGGTTACGAGGAAGACGCCGTGTGCGCCTTCGAGCGCGGCTGCGAGCGTCTCTGGCCGTTCCAAATCCGCGGCGACGACTTCGTCAGCAAGGCCTTGGTACTTGCTCGGATCGCGTGTGAGCGCGCGCACCTTGAATTGACCATTGGCCTTCAGCGCACGCACCACGCCGGCCCCCTGATGGCCCGTTGCGCCGAACACGGCGATCGGTTTCTTGTCATTGGATATCATTCGCAACTCTTTCTATTGGCTTCAGGGGCTCGCTCGCAAACGAGGGCTCGCTCGCAAACGAGAGAATTCCGGGCGTCATCTTCAATGGATCTTGCGCTCGATCAGAATTCGTAACAATGCTTCAACAATTGACATCATCTGCTATAATTTGATCCATATGACTGACCCTGTGGAAACCTCGGAACTCGTCGCCTTCACCAAAACGGTCGACGCCAAATCCCTCTCACGCGCCGCCGCTGAGCTACGCGTTCCTCGCGCAACCGTGAGCCGCCGTCTCGCACGGCTTGAAGAGCGTCTCGGCGCGCGCCTCCTGCGCCGAACCACGCGAAAGCTCGTCCTCACTGATGCTGGCGAGGTGTTCTACCGGCAGGCTTGCATTGCACTTGAGGCTGTGCGCGTCGCCGAACAAAGCGTGCGAACTACCGACGACATCGTGCGTGGTGATTTGCGCGTCTCGGTCCCGCCGATGACGAGCGTTGGCCTCCATGCGATGCTATGCGAGTTTGCCGCGCGCCATCCCGAGCTGCGCGTCCGCATCCACACCTCGAACCAGCACGTCGACCTTCTCCGCGGCGACTACGACGTTGCGCTCCGGGCCAGTAGCCAGATCGAGCCCGGCCTCATCGCGCGCACGCTCTTGCGCGACCCGATAATCGCCGTCGCGTCCCCCGCTTACCTCTCTGACCGCGGCACGCCCCGCACGCCCCGCGATCTCAAGAAACACAGTTGCCTCCTCGGCTTCACACGCGGCGAGCTGCCGGAAACCCACTGGCCCATGAACTCCGGAGGCAAGCTCCACGTAGAGGGCACGTTCTTCTCGAACGACATCGCCCTGTTGTGCGAGGCCGCAGTAAATGGGCTTGGCATTGCGCTACTCCCGCGCGACCTCGTGTCGCCGCACTTGGAGGGCGGCGCGCTCGTGCAGGTGCTCGCCGGGGGCGTCGGAGCCGAACTGCATATCGCGCTCGTCTATCCCGAGCGCACGTTTTTGCCGCCTCAAGTGCGGGCTTTTGTCGATGCGGTCGCCGCTTGGATACCGGGCGAACTAACCGCAAGCTAACCGTTGTCCCCCGTGGTTACGAAGAAGGCCGCTCTTCGCGCAGGCGAGGGTGTTAGCGCTTAGCTGTCCTCGTTAGCGACAGCGGTAGGATAGCTTTCCGCCAATCTCAGTCATTCGCGTTCGGGTGTCTTGGCCAGTCAAAAGCCTGTTCTGCCCTGACGGTACTTCTGTTTTCGTGGCATTCAATACCGGCTAGGCCCTTCACACGGGCGGTTAAGGTAAAACCTATTCCCTGGAGGACATTTCTTTGTAACCTGCTTGTAACCAGATTGGTTACGGGCTAAGTTATTGCGGTTACAAGGTTTTTCCCTGCCACGGAGCCTCCCATGGACCTCAGCAACACCGAGAAGCAGATGCTTCTCGCCTCCCTCCTCGCCTGCACTCCCAGCGGCGGCGGCTCTGCGCCGTACACGCTCGCCCGCAAGCTCATGGCGGAATGGAAAATGCAGCCTTGCGAAGCAACCGTTGTCGCCTACCAGCAGCGCGCCGCCCGCGAACTCGCAGGGGTTTGAAATCATGCCCTACTGCGACGACTGCCTAACCCCTTTCCCCTTCGACGACAGCGAAAGCTGCCGCTGCCCTTCCTGCCGCGAGCGGCTGGCCGACCTCCAGGCCGCCGAAGCGGAGATGGAAGCCGACGCAACAGCAGAAGAAGGCGCGATGCACTGAGAGAGGCAAACAATCCGTTCGATAGGGCGGCGGGAGGAAGTCCCGTCGCCCACCAATCGCTACCACAGAGACCAGAGACCATGACCGACAAGATGACTGAATACGAGTTCACCCTGCTCGACGGCAGCAAGCGCTACGAGTTCGTGAGCGAGCTTGGCGACGCGTTCGCCTTCGAGCGCATGCACAAGGCGCGATCCTTCAAGCCGGTGGACGCGGCCGACCCATGGGAGACCGCCGCCCGAGCCGCAGGTTGGGAACAGAGAGACAGCCATTTCACGCGCTGCGGTGTGTCGATTGCATACGTCGATTGGAAGACTCTTTGCATCGCAGAAGGGATCAGCCCATGAACGCGCTCATCCCGCGCAACACGATCGAGCAGATCGTCGCCTATCGGGACGCCGCGGTCGCGGCCTATCACGGGGCGTTCGCCTCAATGGAGCAAGCCGACCGGGAATTGAAGAAGGCGGCGGCGCTCTGGAAAGCGGCCGCCGGAGATCATGCCTGCTCTCGATACGGAGACCGCAACAACCGCGAGGTCAGGGCATTTTTCGAAGCCGTCGATTTGCCAGACGCCGAGCAGTGGAAGCGCACAGCAATCCGCCTGATCGATATCTCGTGCTGGCATTACCTGGTCCAGATGACCGACCTCGAGATCCTGATGGACAAGCAGGCCAAGGACGAGCTGCGCGACACTCTCAGGTGGGTGCCGGAGCGCTACGACCACCGGAACGGCGACGGAAAGGAACTGGTCAATCTCGACGAGATCATGGGGATCCCGCCGGTGACCGTCGACAACGTGTACGCCACGATCGACAAGTGGGCCGGCGAATCCGAAATGATCTTCCGCCGGGGCATCGCCACGGCGTTTTCCAAGCTCGATCGCCGTTTCCGTTCGCACGACGGCTTCAAGGTCGGCAGCCGCATGATCCTGCCCTACGCCTTCGACCGCGACCACGGCAACGTAACGTGGGGCGGAACATGGGAGACGGTGCGCGATATCGAGCGGACGTTCTCAATCCTCGACGGCAAGAAGCCGACCTACAACAGCATCGAGAACCAGGTGCGAGCCGAGCGCAGGGGCTTTCAGCCTCAGCAGTCCGAACATCACGGCGAGTATTTCAGGATCGTCGCCTACAAGAACGGCAACGCGCATCTCTGGTTCACGCGTGACGACCTGGTGGAAAGGGTCAACAAGATGCTCGCCGAATACTATGGCGAGGTGATCGGCGACGGCCAGACGCGCGAGCAGGACGATCTGTTCCGGAACCGCAAGACCACGCCGGCGAAGAACTTCGGCTTTTTCCCGACGCCGGACGAGGCGGCCGACGAGCTCTTGAAGGGCATTCCGATCATGCAGGCCAGCGATGCGCCGCGCCTTCGGATCCTCGAACCCAGCGCCGGCACCGGCAACCTTGCGCGACGTTGCATCACCAGCCTAAACGACTTCTCCGGTCACTACGGCTACGACGACCCGGTGAAGCGCGAGAGATGGCGCGCCGAGTATCGCTTCGACAATATCGTCGATTGCGTCGAGCTGCAGCCTGCGCTGGCGGCCGCGCTCGAAGCGCAGCGCCTCTATCGCAAGGTCTACGCGACCGACTTCCTTGCGCTCCGCCCCTCAGTGACGGGAAAATACGATCGCATCATCATGAACCCGCCATTCGACATAGAGCGCGACATCGACCATGTGGTGCACGCCCTCGACTTCCTGGAAGAGGGCGGGTGTCTCGCTGCAATCATGTCGGCCGGCACCGAGTTTCGCGAGACGCGCAAGGCCATCGCCTTCCGGGCCTTGATCCAAAAGCTGAACGGCCAGTTCCGCGATCTGCCGCACGGCTCCTTCGCCGAGGTCGGGACCTACGTGAACACCGTCACGGTCAAGCTATGGAAGGACGGCCGCAGAAATTACTTTTAGCTTGACCATGTTGTAACCAAATTGGTTACATCATTCCTACCACGGAGTCCAAAAGTGTTTCGCCCGTTACCAGAAGACGAGGAGGAGCGGCGGCGCCGGCTCCCCACCATCAGCCAGGCCCTCGACATGTGGTCGTCCTGGCATAGCGACTGGTCGCCCCTCGGCTGCACCGGGGATTACGCCCTGGACATGCGGCTCGCAGATGCATTCCGCAATCTGCTCTACCGGCCGGAGCTTCGCGACCGGCTTGACTGGATCGAGCGACAGCTACGCGAGCCCCGCCATCGTGCGGCCGACGACCGCTACCAGGCCGAGCTGATCAAGTGGTGGCTCGAATTGTTCGCCAGCGAGACGCTCCCCACCATCAATCAACGCCTCGAGGCACGAGAACTGCAATGCGCTTCATCCTGATCGATTCCACACTCCTACCAGACGCCGCGCCCTCTGGGGCACCAGCTCTTCTGCGAACTTCTTGAGAGCGACAGCCTCGACCGCGTGGAGTTGGCGCCGGGCCTGGACCTCTGGCTATCAACCGGACCATGGCGATGGACGTTCCAGTTTTTCCGCTCGGGCGCCGAGTTCGCGGGCAATGGGATCCTGGCAGGACGAACGCCGCTCGACGACTTCAAGAGCTTGCCGCGCGCCATCAGTTTCGAGACGGTGACGGCGTGGGTCAATTATCCCGAAGTGCGCTTCGAGGCGCCGCAGCCGCGCCGAAAATATCAAAGGCCGACCGGGTTGCCCCTGATCGGCCTTCCTCTCCATCCCTACCACAGGACAGCGCCCGAAGGCGCTGGAGAGAACCCATACCTAATGCAGATGTACCGGTGAGGCAACCTTACCAAAATGGTAACACACAGTGTCATTTTGGTTGCTTGAGAAGTTCACCGGATTTACATTTTGACCTGTCCAAAGCCCTACCACCGAAAGAGACGAAGATGCGCATTTTCACCAGCTCCTGGTTCACCAAGCTGCCGCCCGAAATCCAGAAGATCGGGGTGTCCAGGGGAACGCCGCGAGGTTATCCGGCAGGCTTTCGCAAGATGCCCGAACTCGCCCCAGGCGAATGGTTCAAGACCGCCAGCGAGCGCGAGTATAAGCAGCTCTACTTCGAAGGCCTCGACAGGCTTAATCCCGGCCGGATCGTCGCCAAGATGGAAGACCTTTCGGGCGGCAGGGACGTCGCCCGCGGAGGGGCGGGCCAATGGCTAAGGGCGAGTACAGGTCGAATACTTTTTCTTAGTAGCCCACTTGTAACCAAATCGGTTACAAACTAAGTAGTTGATGTTGCTAAGAAATTCCCTACCACGGAGACCCGACCATGAAGAAGCGCATCCCCCTCAACCTGGTTATTCCGAACCCCGACCAGCCGCGCAAGCATTTCGACCCGGTGAAGCTTCGCGAGCTGGCGGGATCGATCCGCGAGCGCGGCCTGATCCAGGCCATCACGGTCCGGCCGGTCGGCGACGACCGTTGGATGATCGTCGGCGGCGAGCGCAGATGGCGCGCGCACCAGCTGATCGACGCGCCCGACATTCTCTGCGAGGTCGTGAAGATCGACGACAACGAGATGGCGCTGCAGGCGATCGTGGAAAACCTTGCCCGCGCCGACATCAAGCCGCTGGAGGAAGCACGCGCCTTTCAGGCGATGATCGACCGCGGCTGGACGGTCGAGCAGTTGGCGAAGGACATCGGCGTCCAGCCGACCCGCATCAAGGTCCGCACGGCGCTGCTCAATCTCGACGAGACGATCCAGAAGTTGGTCGACAGTGGCGCCTTCCCGCTCGGCCACGCAAACGACCTGGTCGACCTCCCCAAGGCCGATCAGATCAACATCGTGAGGCTGTTCTCCAGCGGCAAGTTGAAAGACTGGTCGAGCATCAAGGCGGCGGCGCAAGCGGTCCGCGACCGGATCGAGCAGGGCGGCATGTTCGACGATGAGAACAGGCCGGAGCCCTCGAAGGACGATATCGCCGCCATGAGCAGGATGGAGAAAACGGTCGAGCGCATCATCGCCGCGATCGCCGGCGGTTTCAAGGACGGCGAGTGCATCGCCTTGAAATCGGTTGATCCCACCAAGGCCGACAAATGGGCCGACACGCTCGCGGCTGCGTCGCGCTCTATCCGTTCGATGGAGTCGCAGCTGCGCCAGGCGCATGCACGCTCGATGCTGGTTTGACTGGACCACGACCACTCGAACGGAACATTGTCGGAGCGCGCGCCGGCTACTCTGCCGCGCGCTGGTTACCTGGGTACTTCTGGGAGATCCGCGGCCGCCACACCGAGGTCGAATATCAGGGCCGCGGCTGGGCGTATTCAACGTTCCGTCGGCGGCGGGACAATGCGGCTGGAATCATTGCCGCTCAATGAAATAAGTCTGGATGTTCCACTTGGTAGCCGTTTCGTTTAACTTAGCAGCGGCTCAACCTGCGAGTCTTGCATGAATAGGCTGACTGTCGATCACATATGGAATCAACAGCGGATTCCTGTGGCTTGGCGAAAAACAGGCAAAGGCGAAAAGTTGCTGGCGCGCCTTCCTTATGCTGCTGATAATAAGGCTTGGCTTGGTTCTTTAGGCCGCGTGAGGCCGGTCTGGAACCGCACGCAGCATCAATGGGAACTTCCAAAAGCCTGGTTCAACACCTTCGTCGATAAAAGCCTCGCACGCTTCGGCAGCGTGTACATCATCCAACCCTATCGAGAGCAGGAGAAATGCTCGCCAGCTTGCCAAAACGCAACAGGGCATGAATGCCAATGCTCCTGCATGGGCGAACACCACGGAGCCGGCAATGACGGAAGCTGGTTCGAGGTTTCTGACACTTTCGCAACTCGATGGGGACGCGAAGAGATCGCCTGCCGTTTGTTGAGCGCGCTCAGAAAAGCGGGTTGACTGCGTAACTTTTTTAAACCACAAATGAGGTCGAAAAAAGTTACGCGGAGATTCGTGGTGGCTGCTGTTATCTATCAAGAGGATCGCGAGTGCGATCGTCGGCTTTCGCAGTATTTCAATTCGACAAAAGCGCAGTGGATCGAAGTTATAAAGGCGATGGTGGCGGCTCGTGGTAGCTGCACCAGCCATAACCCAAAGGCCTCCCCGGGGTTCTTCGCCTGGGACGCTGGTATCACTCGCATGCGCCAGATCTTTTGCCGCGAAGGTTGGGAAGCCGGCGACGACAATGGTGTTGAACTCATCATCAGCCGCGATTTTCGCCGCAAAGTCACGGTGATGAATGCTGACCGAGGAGTTTGCGACCCAACCTGTTCACCGCGGAATCGTACGGAGAAGGGGCCAGCGGCCGAAAAGATAACCGACCTGAATTCGCAACTCGATCTCTTCCGTAGGGAGCACCCGCGCGAAAGCCGACCGGACGCTTATGACCTATGGCAGCTGTGTGTATTCGACAACGGAACAGACGTTCGTGCTGAAATTGCAAGGCCAATAGAATTCAGGGGGGGCTACTATATTGGGTATAGCGAGCGCATTTGGATTCTTCGGCCGGGCGAATGGGAACGCATTGCAGTTTCGACGTCCTCCGATGAAGGCACGGATCTCGACGTAGCTGTCCTACGAAAGTAATTTTGCATGCTTACACCTGGACGGCTCAGCCTCGCTCGGAAACGACGAGGGTTGACGAAGAAGGCGTTGGCTGAAGCGTTGGGTGTAACCCCACATACCGTTTTGCGGTATGAAAGTGGCGATATATCGCCGCCGGCAGAAGTCATCGACCGCATGGCGACTCTTCTCGATTTTCCGGTGACGTTTTTCTGTTCGCCGGACATCGATGAGCTTGTGGCCGATGCGGCTAGCTTTCGAAGCCTGACCGCCATGAGCGCGCGAGATCGCGATGCAGCTCTCGCGGCCGGCGCGATTGGCTACCTCCTGTCCGATTGGCTGGATGAGAACTTTAGTCTTCCGCCTGCGGATCTTATCGATTTGAGTGGGGAAACCCCGGAAGTTGCAGCACGCTCCCTCCGCCAGGAATGGGGGCTCGGCGAGCAGCCGATCAAGAACACCGTTCACCTCCTTGAAGCGAAGGGTGTCCGGGTCTTCTCATTGGCCGAGAATACCCGGACAGTTGACGCCTTCTCGGTGTGGAGGGGCGATCGCCCATTTGTGTTTCTCAACACGATAAAAACGCCGGAACATAGCCGGTTTGATGCAGCTCACGAGCTGGGGCACCTTGTTATGCACAAACACGGCGGCCCAAGTGGTAGGAGAGCCGAGGATGATGCCAACCGCTTTGCCTCGTCGTTCCTAATGCCATCTGCCGATGTGCTATCTCGAATTCCTCGCGTGCACACGCTCAATCAGATCGTCGAGGCTAAAAAGCGTTGGGCAGTGTCTGTGATGGCCATGATCTACAGACTTCATGCGTTAGGTATCTTATCAGATTGGCAGTATCGGACCTTCTGTATTCAGGCATCAGACCGCGGTTACCGGACCTCAGAACCGTTTGGCATCCCTCGTGAGCACTCGATTGTCTGGCAAAAAGTACTGGCCACACTTTGGGCGGAGAGGACGACGAAGACCGATATTGCTGATCGGCTTGCGGTTCCTCTTGAGGAGATCGAGAACCTGCTGTTCGGCCTGGCGGGTGCATTACCTGTCGTTGTTCATCCGCAGAGCGCCCGTGGCTCGCTGAGGATCGTGTAATTGTAACCAGTTCAGCAGCTTCAACAACAAAATCCATGCGTCGACTCGACTTTGGGCGCGGGTTCAGTTGTATTGCCGGAGCACAGCGGGGATGGGTTAGATGTTTCTAGAAAAGCACTCTCGTTTTTTTCGGCGATTCGAGTTTTCGTTCTCTCCTAGGCACGTCGGAGCGCCCCATCTACCGTTATTCGCTGAGGGGAATGACTTCAGCGTTTGGGACGCTCTTGGGGCCCGATCTTTGGCAGACAAGGCGTTGGAAGTTCAGCCGAACGGCGACATTGTCGAGTTGATGGAGGTCGTCTATGACAGCAGAGCACAGGCCTTGGTGCTCTTATTTCATCGCGCATCTCCCCATGCAGCGGAGCCAATATATCGTAGGAAGGCGAGGCTAGAGGCTGGAGATACCAAAGTCACGGTTCGCAAAGCCGAAAAACTGGAGGGCGAAGAGCAGTCAGTTTCAGCGCATGTGATAATTTACGACGTGTCGATCAGGCCTGGAACCTATCGAGCGGCGCTTGAAGAGATCCCAGGCATTAGCATGGCAGTCGTTAAACGAATAATCGGCCAAGCGCTGCATGATTACCAATACGCCTTCGAACGCAAAAAGAAACGAGTCGACACCTACAGCACCTTCAAGCCCGTGGGCGTGCCTTCCGAGTCACTGTCGGGTGCACTAAAAGGGGGCACATTGAGCTACGTGACTTTGGTGCGGCCGGCCAAGGCCGATTTCGTGGACGCGGACGGGCTTTTTTTTTCTGGATCGATTTGGCAGCTTTGCCGCCGTTCTGACTGGCTTCTATATTGCAGCCCTTGTGGGAGTCGCCAGTTTTGCTTCTTCAGTTGGCGATTTGGATGAGCAAATAGAGGTAGGTCCGATCAGACGGACAGTCAAGAACGCCGCTCCGGGAGAAAACCCGGACGAATACCTGACAAGACGGCAATACGTTTGCTTCATGTTCGGTTACTTAGCGTTTGTTTCACTATTTTTATCTGTCGGAGCAATTCTATTGATTGCAGCAGCCGAGCCGGTCAAAGCTCTTGTCGCCTACCTAACTGACAGCTGGGGAGCCATAGCCACGCGTGGCATCGGTGGGCTCGTGGCCGTTGCATTCAACTTCGTCTTGGCCCACCTTCTAGTAACGACCTGCCATGGGCTCTATTACCTTATCGATCGCCTTTATGCGCAAAAGCCTAAACTGCTGCCTAAAGAACCCGAGAATAACGGCCGCTGAGAAGCTATCGACATCACTGCCCAACCTGCAATCCCGACCAGCCGGCGCGCTACGCCCGGCCCGCGCTCACGGCTGATGTCGATCGTGGGGACGTGTTTGAGGTAGAGCTTCGGATCGGGCACAGCCAACTTGCCTTCCGGCCCCGGGTCAATGCCCCTCGCCACCTTCATGCGCCGGTTGAAGCTCGACCGTGGACGGTGAATCGCTCAAGCCGTTGGGCTATAAGCCCTGCCAGCGCGCGTCAGTCGCCGGCCTTCCCCTCACACGCCCGGTGGTCGCCGCGCTCGTCCTCGGCCACCTCTGGCGGCGCAGCGTCCAATCTGGCGAGTTCCTTCTCCCGCAGTATGGCGCACCGCTCGCATTGACCGGCGCCCGAATTTTCGATCAGCCATCCGGCCGGCGCGTCCTGGGAGCCGCAGAGCGAGACGGCGAGCCCGAGACTGCGCCGGCGAAAGTAGTGCGTGGTCATGGCAGTCGGCGACTTGAGAACCCAGCCTTCGCGAAATCCTGTCATCACCTGTGCTCCACCGGGATCATCCGGCCCTTGCGCAAAATGCGCTCGGCCGCGTCGCGGGCCGTGGAGAGAGTTTCCCCGTCGCGCCTTAACCGGACGGGGACGGTGAATCCGGCGAAGCGATTCATGCGGCAGTCCTTTCGATGGGGCGGCGCTGGCGGATGCGAGCCACGGCGGCCTCTCGGATCTCAGCTTCGGCCGAGCTGCGATAGGCAGGCATCAGTTGACCCACTCCGGCCGGCACTCCAGAATGTGCAGCCGCTTTTTCGTGATGCCGGCGTAGCGCCAGCCGGCTTGATAGAAGCAGTGGCCCCATGTCGGTCGCCCTGCGCGCCAGGTGGGCTCGACCTCGCGGGGATCGACAAAGGTGAATAGCCGCTCGCCCGGCCAGCGCTGCCACACGATCACCATTGCGGCGGCAAGCAGCTCGCTTGCGACTTCGCCGGTCTCTCGACGGAAGATCGCGCAGTTGACGCCTTCCTGGTTGTCGAAGCGGTGCCTCTCGCGTCGCCACGCTGAGACCGCGCCGGCGTCAGCCGTGAGCAAGACGAGCTTTTCGCCCGGACCGACGAACAACGCAGGCTGCCGACCGTCGGCGTAGCGATAGCGGGAATAGTGGCGATGGAAGATGTCGCGCGCGGTGTCGTTGCCGTCGAGCACCTCGATCCAACCCTCGCCGATCAGGAAGGGCTGGACGTTCATACGCCGCACATCCCTTCGCACTCGTTGAGGAACAGGTTGAGCTGGCCGCGTTCTTCGGGCGTCGATAGGTCGACCTCGGCAAGAGGCTTGCACGAGCGATGCAGGAATAGATCGCCTTTCAGCCGAAAGGCACCTGCAGGATGAGACCTCAGACGTTCGTCGACTTCGACGGCGTCGGCCCATGCGACTGGATCGGCTTTGATCGCCCGCCACTCGGTGTTGCTATGATAGGGGCAGCCGATGCAGGAAGATTTTCGAGGCTCGTCGAAGCCGTTGCGCTCCATCCAACGCAGGCAATCGTTGCGGTTCATCCGCTTTTCGATGAGCGGCCAGCGGCTTGTAATCCAAGCTTCCCGGTTAGGCTTCATGCGGATCGTCTCGTCGAGCGAAATGCCGATCCACTGCTCGACGATCGGGACCTTAGGGGCGCGTTTTCGGGAGAGCCCTACGAGTTCACGAACCTTCCGCTGGATCGGGACGATCTTGTAGTCGCGCGTGCAGGAGCGGTTGGTCATGCCTCCCGGCGTGCCGTCAGTAGCGACGTACACCGGAATATCGAGCACCAGGTACCGGCCCTTAGGTCGGTTCGCGCCGATCGTGGAGCGAAGGTTGCCTTGAGACACCCGATGCACCGGGAAAGGCAACAGCTTTTCCAGCCGGTCCAGGTGCTCGTAAACGTGCTTGGGCTCCCAGCCGGTGTCGGCGAAGATGGCACAGTCCGGCATCGGACCGAGTTCACCTTTTGCCGCCATGAGCGCCATCGTGGTCGACTGGACGCCGGCGCCGAGGGAGATCACTCGAAACATCGTCATGCGTCCGCCCCCGGCTGGTAGTCTTTCCAGTCGACGCGGTTGATGACCGTCGGCCCGGCGTAGTCGCCGACAAGGTTCTGTTCCCAGACAAACCAGGCCAGGTTCATGCGGCTCGAGGCTTCGTTGCCGTCCCAACCGTCGCGATGCATCATCGGCAGGCGCCGCGTGAAGACATGGATGCGCGCCGGCTTGCAGTCGTCCATGGCGTAGTTGCGGTCGGGATCGTCGAAGCCGCAGAGGAAATTCAGGTTGAGCAACAGCGCCATCTTCGGCGGCCGGTGCACGCGCAGCGCATGCGCGACGAAAGCGTTGAGCACGCCGCCGTAGGGCGGGTTGGTGGCGATATCGCCACAATCGTCGCCTGCCTCGCTGGTGAGGAAATCCCGAACGTCCTGCAAGACCCCATGGCGATCGGCGGTGCCGTAGTCGACGAGGTCGGAAAGCGCGACGTCGTAGCCGGCCGCTTCCAGCATGCGCGAGATCGCGCCGCGACCGCATGCCGGTTCCTTGACGCGAGGGCCGAATGTCTCCAGCGCCAGCAGCGTGTGCACCGCTTCCGGGCACGTCTCGTAGAGATTGTTGCCGCGCTCGGCCGCGCTGGCGGTGTCGGTGCCGATCGCCACGCGCAGATTCGCCCGGCTCGGCTCGAGTCCTTCCGCGACGCGCCCGGCGATCACCCGCTCGACAATGCCAGGATCCCGCCGCTCGGCATCGGCCAGCTTGCGAGCGTCGTGGATTTCCTTTCGGGTGAGCCCGGCTTCGGCTGCCGTGAAACCGTTTCCGTCTGGAACGGTTTTCGGCCTGCCGCCCTTCGAAGCTTCCCCTCTTTCCTGGGCGGCAGTCCATTCGGTGGCAATCGTGATCTTCGCGCGCGTTTCGATCAGCAGCGCGTCACCCTGGAGTCGGCGCGCCTTTCGGATCAGATGCTCGCCGGCATGGAAGCGGGTGGCGTAGCTGCCTGCCGCCTTCGCCTGGTCATAGGCGCCAGCGGCCAGCATGCGTGCCGATGCGACGTCGCCGTCGTCGAACAGCATCCGAGCTCGCTCGATGACATGAGCGAGTCCGGAATCGTCGAAGGGGACAACCGCCTCCATGGCTTATGCCATTTCAGACAGCTTGGCCCGGGCCGGATCGAGCACCTTGAGTGTCGTCCTGATCTGGTGGAGATCGGCGTCGGTCTCCTGGTAGCAACTGTCGCGCACCAGCTTCGCCTGGGCGATGACGCGCTCGTACTCGACCGTCGCGGCGGCCTTGGTCGCCTCAAGTTCGGTCTCCTTGGTGCGCAGCCGGTCGATGTGCCGTTTCAGCGACATACCGGTGGTGGCGATCATGTTGCGAACCGACGGTTTCGGCTGGGAGGGATCTCGGGCCAGTTCCTGGGAGACGGCTTCCGAGAAGTCTTCGTCGACATCCAGCGGCTCGGTGCCAGCGGTTTGTAGAGTGTCCATATCAGTTGATCCTCAGGTAGATGCCGCGACACGACACGCGCGGGATTGCGCGGTCGCGAAGACGGCGGATGAAACGGGAAAGGCGGGCGATCATTGCGCTTGCTCGCCGTATTGCTCGGCGACGAGGGCGCCGACGATCTCGTCGACATGGTCGTCGCTCCACCACTTGCCTTTCTTGGCGCCGATCACCTGGCCCTGCGCCGAGCGCGGAGTGCCATAGGCGAGACATTTGCCGAGCCCAACTCGACGGGCGTCAGGAAAGGCGATGATCAAGGCTTCCATGGCGACATGGCGCGCCCGCATGCCGAGTTCGCCGGAGCACACCGCAAACGGATCCTCTCGGTGCGGCCGGCAGGCCATTACGATGGCAAGGGCAATCTGGTCGGCTGTCGGGAACATCAGACGATCCCCGCCGCGAAGCGGTCGGCCGCGCGAATGGCTTGACCTTTGAGCATGTGCATCATCTCGGACTGCGACCAGATAGGGGACCGAAGGGATGCGGCCTCGGCCAGGATCAGGCCGTGAAGCACGTCGAGACTTGCCCGGTACCAATGCTGGCCGAGATGGCAGTTGGCGAGCGTCCGCTCGGCACCCAGCACGATGGTGCGCGCCACGGCGAGCCCCGGCGTCCAGACGACATGTGCGAAATGCAGCCTCTCCCACCGCCCGGGCTGGAGCTGGGGGAGATGCGCTTCGATGTTCTCGGCCGTCGCGAGCCGGAAGACACCCGGGTCAGCCTCGAAGCCGACGGCGCAGACCGCGGCATGGCCGGCGTTCTTGCGCCGATCGACCAGGTTGCGCGGCATCGCGATGTCAACCGGCATTGTTTTCCTGCTCCTCACGCCGGCGACGTTTCTCCTCGCGCTTGCGTTCCCTTCGAAGCTGGTCGATTTCCCGGACGGTCTTGCGCCGGAAACTACGGCTGGTGCGAACCAGGCCGAACTCCTTCTCGATGCCGACCAGGATCTGGCCGAGGACCCGGCTCTTGACGTCGTGCAGCGCCTGCCTCGACATGACCTCGACGCGATGCCGGTCCCAGACGCGCGTGCAGAACTCGACGCCGTGGCCGCCGGCATGCGCCAGGAAAGTCCGCTTGTAGCGCTGCGCGTCTTGCCCTTGCCGCCCTGCCCGCACGAAGCGGAGAAGGTCTATGATGTCGACCATGCGATCGGCGGCCGACTGGTGAACCACGATGCGAACTTCGGTGCTGTCGTACTGTGGCATCCCGTCGGCCATGCGCGACAGCTCGCGCACATAGGCCTGATGCTCGGTCTCTCGCGACGAGGGCATAGCCGATCCGACCTTGGAGACCATGCGGCGTTCGACGTCAGGCATGTTTCGGGCCGTGTCGACGGCGTCGGCAAACAGTATCCAGAGCAGGTCGCGCGGCGTAGGCAGGCCTCGCTTGTTCTTGGTGAAGAAGATGTCCTCGGCATGCCGCATGTGCTCGATGAAGCGGTCGATCCGCTTCTCCAGCTCGGCGGGCGTATCGAGAAAAAGGCGTTTCATCTTCATCATGCCCGAGCCGCCGAAGCAGTATCCGTTACGGTTCCAGATGTTGCCATTCTGGTTACACTTTGGGCAAGCGAAAGATCGCTCGGCCACCGTGTTTTACGTAGGATGCGACGACACTTAATCGTGCTTTGCACGCCCGACTCACCATAGTGGCGGCGGATCGAGCCCAGCCATGCGCCCCACTCGGGCCGCTCGGGCGTGATCACGAAATCCCCATCCCTGTCGATAGGTGGCGCGCCATGGAACTCGAGGAAGAGCTGCTTTTTCAGGAAGGGGATCATCAGGGGCTTTTCCTTCCGAAGGATCATGGTCGTTCGATAGGTCTCCGCCGTCGCAATCGCCAGCGCCTTGCCGTCAGCTTCAAGGCTTGCGAACGTCTTCGCAGCCGCTTCCCGGCTGTCCGGTCGCATCTTCTCTGGCCATGACGACCACAGCATATCGAAATCCCCTCCGCCCGGCGCGTCAGCGCGCCCTGGAGGTTCTCTTACTGGTTCCCTTACAGGGTTAGAGTCCGGATTCCGGACTCGGCTATAGGCATTTTCCGGACACGGCTCGCCCTCTTTTCCGGACTCGGCCCCGTGTCCAGATTCCGGACTCGGCTCCACCACCGTGACGAAATCGGCCTCGAACGCGAACCGATAGCGCGTGTTCTCCTGCTGTTTGGTGCGGGGGTTGATATGCTGCTCCCGGCGAATTAGGCCGGTCAGCTCCAGGATTTTGAGATGCTCATTGAGCGCAGAGCGCGACATCTCGCAGTCATAGGCGAGCTTGTCTTGGGACGGGAAGCAGCCAAGGTCGGGGTTGTGGCGGTCGCAGAGATGCCAGAGGACGATGCGCGTGGCAGGTTTGAGCCCGCGCTGGGTTATGGCCCAATTTGTGGCGGCATGGCTCATGCTGGCAGTGCCTCAACTGCCGCGACCGCGGTTTCGACCGGGCAACTATACCACTCGCCAGACAGGCGCCATTTGGCCAGGGCAATGTGGGTGAGCCGCTCAGCGTCCTGATGGTCTGCGAAATGCCGCTGGGACACCACCACCGCTTTGATGGCCTTGTTGCGATTGACGACCTTGCAGCGGCGGGTGGGATCGGTCGACATCCCGATCTTTACCCCGCCGTGCTCGGCCGTCATCACATACACGAAGCCCGGATCCTCGCGGATCGGTCTCGGGCCATGCCTACGAATTATCGTCATGTCGCTCTCTCAACTGCGAGGAGCGGCAATCCTACAAGCTACAAATGGTATTGCCGTTCAATCTGGTAGTTCATTGCTTATCCTATCGAGGCCAATACCGCCGACAGGATCTGTTTAGTCATGGAAGGACCGACGGTTTCTCCCAGATATGCCGCTGCTGCCACGAGATGCACCGTTGCACTTCGCTCGGCGGCAGCCGATCCAATGCTTCTTGCTGTTTGGCAAAACCCAGCCATAACTGTCTTTACTTCTCCGTTTACCGTCTGCCCGCCGTCAGTCTGCTTCATTTTTATTAAACCTCCTGGGAATGTTTCAACTTGAAACATTGCGTGCGGACCTAAGGCGGAAGTAATTGGCGGAGGAAATCACACCTCCGTCAAAGTCAGCCTCTGTTCGAAGCTTTCGCGATGACGGCTACAGGTTCGTTAACCGGCTCCACATTGGAGCCTGCCTTCTGGCACAAACGGTTGTAGCGGCCGAGGAGGTCGAAGATGGCTTTGCCGTTCCAGTTGGAAGCGGTGCCATACCAAGCATCCCTCACCCGCCAGTGGCCGCGCGGGTAGCCGAGCGCGTCACACGCAGCGTTGATCTGAGCTTTGATGCCCATGCCTGGTTTGATAGTTCCGGCGGCTTTGAACACCACCTGTTGTAGCTCTGCAGCAATGTCCTGCATCGATTCCTCACAAAAAACAGGAGAAGGAACGACGACCCATCGGGATTCTCGGATGCCTTGTCGGACACATCCAACAATTTCCCCGCCATCATCGCCACGACCGCAAGGGGAATGCCGATGGGCCACGACGATGATTGCTGGAAACCGCTTGGAGTTGCGGCTTGGGAAGTTGTTGAACGCACCGACCAACTTCGGACGGAACGAGGAACCGTGTTGATCGTATCTCGGGTCAAGCCGAAGCCGGGCGCCGTGCAACGACATCTGCCGCCTCCCTGCCCAACCAATGGTTTGCGTTCACCTCACCGTCGGTCATAACGACGATGCGGTCGAGATATGGTTGCCTGGGCATCCGGCCGGCCTCGTACCGATCGACTGTCAGCCGCGTACAGTCGATCATCCGGCCCACGTCGGCGGCGCTTAGATTGCGTTCTTCACGCCATTTCGTCAGTTGATGCAGGTTCTCCATGGGCGGGTTTTGTCACCAATTTGGTTACACGTCAAGGTTTGTAACCAATCTGGCACAGTTTCGCAGGAAAGCGTTTTGAGCTACCGCACTGATATGGCGAATGGAATTAAGCACTTCCGGGAGAAAGCCGGGCTCACCAAGGCTGAGCTGGCGCGTCGCGTTGGCACCACAAGGCCGCAGATGGGCCGCCTTGAGGAAGAGGATGGCCCAAACGGCCGGAAGCTTACCTTGAAATGGGCGGAGCGAATCGCGCCGCACCTCAATGTCAGGCCGGAAGAGCTTATGTTTCCGGAGCTTGCGGCGATTGACGTCAGCAAATTCAACCAGGTGTTCGAGATCGCCGGCGGCAAAAATCAAACGCCAGGCCTCGTGCTGGATCCTGAGTTTCTGGCCCGCATGCTGCCGAACTCAACGGGCCACAACCTCCGGTTCATGATGGTCGACGCCTACCAGGCCAATGGCATTGTTGCCAAAGGGGATGCGCTTGTGATCGATCTGGACGACAACATCCCCAATCGACCCGGCATCTTCGCCCTAGAGATCGCCGGCGCGGTGCAGTGGCGTTACCTTTCGCCCACGACGGCAGGCGCCGTCCAGGTCCACAGCGACAACCCCGCGGCGGTCAACGAAACCGTCCAGCCGAAGGACTTGAAGGTCATCGGGCGCGCCCGGCTGAGGATTTCCACACTCTGATCTGCATTTTTTTGCCTGAGATGTAACCATTTCGGGTACACCACTTGCAAAACGTACCAAATCGGTTACGATCCTACTCACGCAGAAGGATCGCTAGACCGATGGCCCAGTTGCCCCTGGTTGTATTTTACCATCATGCCTCGCGGTCATGTGTTGAGTATCTGCGTGTTCCCGGCCGGGCCGGTGTGACCCCCCGCACCATTCGCCCGCACCAGCCCGGCCGGGTTCTCCCGATCTAAGCAGCACTGCACCCCGCGACCGCTTTGTCGCGCCCATTGTGTTGCCAAAATGGTTTCACGTGTAACACAAAAGGAAACAGACGGATGACGGCGGACCAATACGCATGGTGGCGTCAGGCATTGAAGCTGGCGGGCGGATATCGCGAGCTGACCCACGATCAGCTGCTCCTGCTCGCCCCTTCGGCCGACAGCCCGGAGTCAGGATTTTTCAGGAACCGTCCGTTCAAGGATGCGCCCCTGGTTCCCGTTGCCATCTGGCGCGACGCGGCGGGCAGTGTCATCTGCCTGCAGGGCGGCAAGGAAGCGGAGGCCGACAAGGTCTGGAACTATGCTTGCCGCAACCCGATCACCGAAGCGCTCTATCATTCCGTGCTGGCCGGCGAGCCTTGGCCAGATGACCCGCCGCCGGTTTCGAAGGAGCACAACCTCCCGGCCAAGACAGGCGATCTGCACAAAGACCTGACCCTCGAACTGGCGGCCGAGAAGGAAACGGTCGAGGGCTTCCTGAAAAAGCCGATCAGCACCCAGGAGCAGGCCGATCAGGCGGGCGTCTGGGCAAAGCGGCTCGCCGGCATCGCCAACAAGGCCGACGAACAATTCAACGTCGAGAAGCGTCCTTGGCTCGACGGCGGCAACGCGGTCGACGACAAATGGCGCGATCTGCGCACCGATGCCAAGGACCTCGCCAAGAAGCTGAAAAAGCATGGTGAAGCGTGGCTGAAAGAACTCGACCGCCAGGAGCAGGATCGCCAGCGCAAGGCCCGCGAGGACGCCGATCGCATTCGGCGCGAGGCAGAAGCGGCTGAGCAGCGGGCGGCCGACGCAGCGCGCTCGGTCGAGGAGGAGAAGGCCCGGCGTGAAGCCAGCACCTTCCCCGGCATCGCGTCTTCATTCGCGCAGGAGAGCGAGCAGGAGGCCTTGCAGATCGAAGCCGAGGCGGAGGCCCAGCGGCTGAGCGAGCGTGCAGTGCAAGCTGCACGTGAGGCACAAGCCCGTCCGGTCTTCGCCGGCAGGACCGGCGCCAAGATGTCCCTGCACACCTATTGGGTCGCGAACATCACCGATTACGACGCGCTGGTCATGGCCCTGAAAGACGAGCCGGAGGTGCGCGAGGCGGTCGAGAAGATCGCCAACCGCATCGCGCGCAACAAAGACGCCGCCCTGCCAGCCGGCATGGAGCGGGTTCCAGACAAGAGGGCAGCATGACCGACCAGAAGATCGTCGCCGTCAAATTTGGCGAGAGCGACAAAACCTACGACTATTTCGCCGGTGCCTTCGACGTGGCTGTCGGCTCCCGCGTCATGGTGCCTGTTCGCGGCCGCGAGACGTCCGTCACGGTCGCGGAGATCAAGGATCGTTCCGACGCCGCCAAGACGGCCATCCTCGCAATCGACGTGCGCACCGACGAGCAGCGCGCCGCCAAGCATCCGAACGGCCGGCACCAGTGGTCGCCCGACGGAACGCTGCTCGACGAGAACGGCAACCGGTCGATCTTCGACGACGTGGACAAGCCATGAGCCTGGTCCGCGTTGCCATCGTCATTTTCTGGCTTCCTGTGATGTTCAGCGCCGCTTGCCGGCGGCTCTTCCGCGAAGTCCCCGCCGCCTTCTGGTTCGCCTGGAACGACATGCGGATCGAGCCGGACGAAATGCGCCGGACGTGGCGCGCCAACAGCTTCAACCCCGAGGATCGGAAATGAACGAACGGGCACAGTTACCGGCCCTTATGGTCGGCGGCGCGATCAGCGCCATCATCCCTCAGTCGATCGAGGAAACGTGGCGTCTCGCCACCATGATCGTCGAGGCCGGTCTGGCGCCACAGGCGCTTGTCGGTCGGGAGCCGGCTGATGATGCCGGCGACGACGCCTGGAAGCGTTGGGGCAAGAAGGGCACCAGCGCCGTAGCCGTCGTCATCATGTCCGGCGCGGAGCTCGGCCTGCCGCCCATGGTGTCGCTGCGGTCCTTCACGGTCATCGGCGGCAAGCCGGCGCTTTACGGCGACGGTCTAATCAACGTCGTTCGAAAGTCGGGCCGGGCCAAATCGCTGGAGCTTGGCTATCTCAAGAACGCATCGAAAGAGGCCCTCCTTAGGCTCGGCCTTTCCGAAGACGTCGTCGCAGGGATGAACACTGTCGACGAGCGGACCATCGGCTGGTGCAAGGCGGTGCGCGCCGACACTGGCGAAATGAAGGTCGTGGCCTACTCAGTCGCCGACGCCAAGCAAGCCGGCCTTTGGGACGAGCGTCCGACCCGTCGCGGCAAGGTCTGGAAAAACAACCAGCATGTGTGGGACGACGTTCCTAACGATTCCTCCTGGTTCCGCCATCCCAAGCGGATGAAGCAATGGCGCGCAGCTGGCTTCTGTCTGCGCGAGCTATTCGGCGACGTTCTTGGCGGCGTGCGAGATGAGTTCGAGGCCCGCGAGATCGCCGGCGATCTGATCGAGCACCACGACGACGAGCCGGCACCCAGGGCGAGGCTCACCCCGCCATCGCCGCCACCGGTGCCCAGCCTCGACGCCGTCGACCCTATCCCCGAGAACGGGTTCGACAAGGATGTCGAGGGCATGCACGATGGCGCAGAAGCCGCCGAGGAGGAGCAACCAGCGACCTTCGACTACGGCAAGTTCTTCGAGGATTTCCAGATCGCCCTGCAAGGTGCGAAGTCGACCGCGGCCGTGGAGGAAATCTGGACCGAGTTCGACGTCGAGGCTCAATTCCACGACGACGAGAGCAGCCGCCAGCTGGCCGACAAGATCAAGGCGCGGCGGCTGGCTGCGCTCGTCCCGCCGAGTGCAGGCTGATCATGGCCGGCAGGATTGTAATCCTTCCCGACCATGGTGCCCAGGTGCTCGGTCCGCCCGAGAACTGGCGGCCGCGCGCGCTCAGCGTCCGGGAGAAGCTTGAGATCGTCGTGCGCCAAGGTGGCAAGGAGCCCAGCGGCGCGCGGCTCAACCCGCTCGAAGGGGTCCAGTTCGATCACGATCCTGCGCTGCAGCGGCGGCGTTGGGACGTGGAGGCCCAGGACACCATCCCGCCATCCTGCGCCCTTGAGTTCATCGTGGCGCTGAACAAGCCGACGCATGGCGTCAAAACACCGGTTGACCAGCGCGAGATAGCGAAGACGAAGAGACTCGAGGGGCGCACCGGAAAGGACAAGCCGAAACGGAAAATGCCGAGCCGGCCCTTCCCGAAGCTCCAAAGAGGTTTCCGATGAAGCGCGCCAGCTACGCCGAGTTCGCCGTCACGCCTAGGATGGTCTTCCTCGCGGACCGCTGCCGGCCGGACCTGCGTGACCAACGATGCCGAGCGGTCGTCGAGCAATGCCTGGCCGCCTATGGAGAGCGTCGCATCATCTATCGCGACAGCGGGGGTGAGTGGGGCGAGCAGCTGCACACCGGCATCCAGTTTCGTGGCTTCGCACCCTACACCGACCGCACGCCCGACGAGGAGGCAGCATAACGGCATGAGCAGCATCCACGACCTCTCCTACGAGCACCAGATGGTGATCGAGGCGATGAAGAGCCAGCTCATCATCGCCCTGGTCCGCCGGCTCGGCATAGTCGAGATGCCGGTGGCCGAGATCGATTCCACCGGCTCCTCAAATCTGACGATGAAGGCGGTGGACGGCGTGTTTACCACCGAAGTGGTGGACAAGAAGCGATGACGCCGGTCCAGCGCGATCTTGCCCGGCACGCCCTCGGTCTCGACGGCCGGCGCAAGGAATCCTACCGCAACCATTTCGTGACTGGTGAAGGCAGCACTGACCACCCTCATTGGCTGGTGATGGTCGAGGCCGGGTACGGGACGCGGCGCTCAGGCTCAATCCTCACCGGCGGCGATGACTTCTTCCGCCTTACGAGGGCCGGCGCCGACCTGGCGCTGGATCCTGGCGAAAGCCTCAACACCGTCGAATTTTCTCCCGTTCAACCCCGGAAGGACACGACCGCATGACCGACCAAGTAACCGCTCCGCTCCGTCTCTCCGATCTCCAGGCCAGTATCGCTCGAGCCCAGATCGAGGCGAAGATGGATGTGCTCGAGAGGACCAACGAGCGCTTGACCCTTCACCTGCAATCGATCTTCGACGGCATCGGCCGCAATGAGCAAGTGGAGCTGGTCTATCCCAACGGGGAAGTGGTGCTCATCACCAAAGCCCGGAAGCGCGACCGCGGCGAAGGCGGCGAGTGATGCCGATCATCTCTGTGTATGTCGACGAGCTGACCGCAGCTCGCATGAAGGCGATTTCCGCCGAGAAGGGCCGGACGGTCGAGGACCTGGCAGAGTGCGCGATCGCCGAAGCCGCGCTCGATTATTACCGGCTTGCGCCGGCCGCCTCGGATCCCGGTCGCGCCGACGGCGGCGCGAACATCATCACCACTCACACCAACATCGCGGGCGCGTGATGAGCACGTTCTTTCTGGCCGTCGGTTTCATCCTCATGATCAGCGCGTGCGCACGGCGCGCCTACCTCGATATCACCGGTCGGTGGGTGCCTATCGAGGGTTATGTCTTCGGCGCGGTCGTCTCGTTCATCGGCGCCCTGCTGATCCTGATCGGCATTTTGCTGACGGCGGCGCCGTGATGGAAACTGCAATTAGACATGTCCAAACGCAACTTTCCCCCGATGAGGCGTTGGAGAAGCTTTATGGCCTGCTGACGGCGAAGAACGCGCCAAAGCCCGGAAGCTTCTCCAGCCTCAACCCAGACCAGAAGCGGGAATATTTCCGCCTCGCACGGCGACGTAGCCGGGCCAAGGTGCGCGCCGCGCCTTCGGTCGCTGCCACCGCTGCCAACATCAATCAGGCGCTCTCCGACGCGGCGCTGATGATCCTCGTCACCGACGCGCCCGGCGCCGACCAGGTGCGCAAGGTGCTGCAGACGATCTTCGAGCAGCGGCCGGGTGTTCCGATCTCGGTCGAGAACAGGGCCAAGCAAGGCAAACTGAAACCCAAACTGATCGCCAGGAGTGAGTGATGGACGACCTTCCGACGCTGGCTCTCTCGGTGCGCCAGCCCTGGGCGCACTGCGTCATGATGGGCTGGAAGCCGGTGGAGAACCGGTCCTGGCGCGCGGGCAACCCCGGCCTTAAATTCCGATTTCGCGATCCACGCCTCGACCGGCATGACGCGCGACGAATACGAGGACTGCGCTGCTCTCTGCCAGTCTCTCGGTTTCCAATGCCCGCCGCCAGCCGAGCTGGCGCGCGGCGGGATCGTCGGTGTCGGCACCATCGTCGACATCGTGACCCAGTTCGACAGCCCGTGGTTTTCCGGCCCGAAGGGGCTCGTGATCGCTGACGCGTGTCCGGTCGAATTCATCCCAGTCGGCGGACAGCTCGGGTTTTTCGATTGGAAGCGCCTCGTCCCATTCGCCAAGAATGGCAAGCCCGTCGTGCCGGCTAAATGGATGCTGGCGCAAGCGCCCAAGGCTGCAACCTCAACGTCGCCTCTCGACACGCCAGGATTGCTCTTATGAGGCCATCACCTAGAAGTGAAGCAGTCACGCAAAACGTGCACAGACAACATGGCCGAGCACGGATACTCCGAGGTTTCTTGGAGGACCTTACGAGATGCTTTTGCCCATTAGACATTGCATCGCTGCCGACCAAGGCCGTCTTTAGTAGCCCACTGATCGTTCGAAGCCAGTGCCACCGGAACCGATCCGAATTGAACAGTTTTGGGATAAGAACCCGCTGGTTTTGCCATGGATGGAGCAATTCCTTCCGGTAAACCGCATGTGGCAAGACGCGTTTGCAAACTTATTTTGGACATTTATCGTAACCTGTGTCGGTTTGACGCTGTTGTACTTTGTGCTGCCCAATAACGTCGTCACTGGAATAATGTGCGTATTGCCCGGCGGGTATCTGTTGGGTAGCTTTAATAAGAGAATGTCTCGTGCGCAGGCGAGATTCTTCCAAGCCAAGAGAGACCAGGGAAGAGCTGGCAAGGCCAGCGATGCAAGTAGCCCGAACGAGGTCAAATCCGACAGCCAAGCTGCCGATCAACAAATTCCATGAAATCCTACATCATCAACCTGGACCGCAGCCCGGGCAGAATGCAGCGCATGGCTGATCGTCTCAACTCCATCGGAGCAGCCTTTGAACGAGTGCCGGCGGTGGACGGACGTCTGCTTAGCGACGCCGAAATTTCGGACGTCCACAAGCCAATAGCTGGCGCGGCTGCGATGACGCCAGAAGAGGTGGGGTGCTTCCTGAGCCACCGCAAATGCTGGGAGCGGATCGTGTCAGGGCCGGACGCCTACGGCTGCGTTTTCGAAGACGACATGTTGATAGCGAAGCAAGCGGCCCCGTTCCTAGGTGAGAACACCTCGTGGATTCCCAAGGATGCCGACATCATCAAGATCGAGGCGGTTCCCGTCAGAGTTTGGCTCGACAGTTCTGTGTCTGCCCTACCCGGCGCCTTCAAACTTGCGCTTCTGCGGAGCTTTTCATTTGGGTCCGGCGGATACATCCTATCGCGGGCAACGGCTGAGCGCCTTTTAGCGCTGACGAGAGTATTCTCGGATGCGGTCGACCATGTGAAGTTCAACCCCGCCTGTGGAATAGCCGGCAGCCTTAAATCTTATCAGATGATCCCGGCCCTTAGCATTCAAACACAGTGCTTCTATCCGAAAGGGTCCAGCCTGATCGAGCTGCCGGCGCTCGCCGTGCACAGCGATCCTCGCTTTCCCGGGAACCTGATGGAGAAGCCGTGGCTGGAGCGAAAGGTCTTGCAGGCGCTCCGTCGGCTGGGACACACGCTGCGCCGCCATTGGCGAACCGAGGTCATGTTTGCCGATCAAACAGGTGCTTTCTGCACCAAGACCTAGGGAAAATTAGACCGCCTTTTTTGCTTGACTTCATTGTAACCAAAATGGTTACACTAAGCACCGATTTGGTAGCAAAGAGAAGCAGCATGACCAGTTTGCCAGCAATGGTGGAAATCGATCCCCTCGAGACGCCGGCACCAATCGGGCAAGCGCGCCCGTCACCAGGTCGACCCGAGGCGATCTGACCTCGACGACACAACCCCTACCACGGAGAGTAAGCATGGAAGACAAGAACTACATCGAGTTAACGGCCTCGATCGTCTCGGCCTATGTCGGAAACAACCCGGTGCAAGCCGCGCAATTGCCCGAGCTGATCGCCAGCGTGAACGCCGCTGTACGCAAGCTCGACGGCCCGGCGGTCGTCAACGCGACCGCACCGAAGGAGCCGGCCGTCCACCCCAAGAAGTCGATCCATCCCGATTTGATCATCTGCCTGGAAGACGGGTTGAAGTTCAAATCGCTCAAGCGGCACTTGATGACCGACCACGGTCTTACGCCCGACGCTTACCGCGCGAAGTGGGGTCTGCCGGCGGATTACCCGATGGTCGCGCCGAACTATTCCGCCACGCGGTCGCGGCTGGCGAAGGCCTCTGGCCTCGGCCGGCATTCCAAGGTGCCGCCCATCCGCACCAAGACCGCCCGCGCGCCGCGCCTTCCAGTAGGCGCGCCATGAAAGTCACCGCCGTCATTGAGCGACTTGCGAAGTGCGATTCCCTGCGCCTCGGCTTCTCCAGTGGCCAGAGGCGGTGGTGGTTCGAAGGACCTTACCAGGTCGTGCCAGAGCATATCGTTCACGCGGCGGTGCGCGACGGGGCTGTCGCCGTGATCGAGGCCGGCGACAGCCTGTTCGGCTTCAAGGGAAATTCGCAGACCTGGCTGGTCGAGGAGCGTTCCGATTGTCTGCCAGTGGAAGCGGGAACGCTTGGCCGCATGGGAGATGCGCGTACCCTGGAAGAATAGGCGCTCAGGCCCACGCCACAACGGCCGTGCCGCTAAGAAGCCGAACACCCGCCTGTTCGGCTATATCCAGCGCGGTTCGGTCTACAAGGACATCAAGCGCATTTGCGAAAAGGCCGGCATCCCGTATCTTGGCACCCATCAACCGGGCCGTCACAGCTTCGCCACCGAGATGATCGTGCGCAACGGCGTCGACATCGCCACCACGGCCGACAAGGGCCGCTGGAAAACGAAGAAGCTCCTCCTCGAAAACTATACCCACGGCGATGGAAAGGGCGTCATCGACAAGGTTTTCGGGAAGAAGAAGCCGCGCAAGGCGGCAAACGCTGGTGACAAAGCAACCAAAGTGGTTACGAGACCTTACACCAGCCGAAAACGGCCCGCCTGATAAAGATCTGATTTTGCTGGGAAAAGAGCCGCGTTTCCATCTTGGTTACTCCCTTACCAAGGGAGTGCTCTACCACTGAGCTACCGCAGCCTGCGATGGCGGCGCTTCTGCCATAACGAACCGGCAAGCGCAAGGCCAAGAAAACCTTAAAACGACGCATGCCTTCGTGCGAAATCGCTGCGCAGTTTTGCCGCGGCATGTGTCGAATGCCGCGGCTGTGGAAGCCGCTTGCGAGCAGGCTTCGATGACATGGCGGCGCCACAATGTTAACTATGCCTGAACCACAGCCGGCTATCCGCCGGCGAGGACCGGGGATGAACGATAAGCCAAATCCGCCGAAAAAACGCGACGGCGAGCGCAAGGACAGGCTGGCCGAGGCGCTGCGTGCCAACCTGCAGAAGCGCAAGGCGCAGGCCCGTTCGCGGCGGGATGGCAATCCTGACGATCGGCCGGAAGGATTGCCGACTGCTGGAAAAATGCACAAGGACTAACCGAAATCAGCCACACTGGCCGACCACACTTGGTCCACAGATGGGGAAATCCTATTTCTTGAACCGCACCGGCCGATAGTCTAGAGCCGGATATACTCAACCGATTGAAACCGGCCCGTCCGGGCCGAGGGGACGTTCTTTCATGGATCGCATCAGAATTGTCGGCGGCAATAAGCTTGCCGGAAGCATTCCGATTTCGGGCGCCAAGAACGCGGCGCTGCCGCTGATGATCGCCTCGCTGCTCACCGACGACACGCTGACGCTCGAAAACGTGCCGCATCTGGCCGATGTCGAGCAACTGATCCGCATCCTCGGCAATCACGGCGTCGACTATTCCGTCAACGGCCGGCGCGAGAAGCAGCAGGAGGGCTATTCGCGCACCATCAATTTCTCCGCCCGCAACATCGTCGACACCACCGCGCCCTATGAGCTGGTGTCCAAGATGCGCGCCTCCTTCTGGGTTATCGGCCCGCTGCTTGCCCGCATGGGTGAGGCCAAGGTGTCGCTGCCGGGTGGCTGCGCCATCGGCACGCGCCCGGTCGACCTCTTCCTCGAAGGCCTGCAGGCGCTGGACGCCGAGCTCGACGTCGACAACGGCTATGTCGTTGCCAAAACCAAGAACGGTCGTCTCCACGGCAACCGCTACGTGTTCCCGAAAGTGTCGGTCGGCGCCACCCATGTGCTGATGATGGCGGCCTCGCTCGCCAAGGGCGAGACGGTACTCGAAAACGCCGCCCGCGAGCCGGAGATCGTCAATCTCGCCGAATGCCTGATCGCCATGGGCGCCAAGATCCACGGCGCCGGCACCTCCACCATCACCATCGAGGGCGTCGAGGCGCTGTCGGGGGCGCGCGTGCGCGTCATTCCCGATCGCATCGAGACCGGAACCTATGCCATGGCGGTGGCGATGACCGGCGGCGACGTGGTGCTGGAAGGCGCGCGCCCCGACCTGTTGCAGAGCGCGCTCGATGTCGTTGCCGAGACCGGCGCCGAGATCACGCCGACCAATGCCGGCATCCGCGTCAAGCGCAACGGCGCCGGCATCGCGCCGGTGGACGTTACGACCGCGCCCTTCCCCGCCTTCCCGACCGACCTGCAGGCGCAGTTCATGGGCCTGATGACGATGGCGAAGGGCAAGTCGCGCATCACCGAGACGATCTTCGAGAACCGCTTCATGCATGTGCAGGAGCTTGCCCGCCTCGGCGCCCACATCACGCTGTCGGGCCAGACCGCGATCGTCGACGGCGTCGCCAAGCTGAAAGGCGCGCCGGTCATGGCGACCGACCTGCGCGCCTCGGTGTCGCTGGTCATCGCAGGGCTTGCCGCCGAAGGCGAAACCACCGTCAACCGGGTCTACCACCTCGACCGCGGTTTCGAGCGCCTGGAGGAGAAGCTTTCCGGCTGCGGCGCGGTGATCGAGCGGATTTCGGGCTGACAAAGCGCCTCGGTTGCGCAGAGCGGAAAGACCGCATAACAGAAGATTGACTAATCAACCTTCAGGTGCGCATTCCGCATGGCCCTCAAGCTCATCGCGCTCGACGACCAGGATCTGAGCATCATCTCGGCCCACGTCCAGGACGCCGTGATGAAGGTCTCCGACCTCGAATACCTGCCGGCGGCCAAACGTTTCGTGCTGACCATGAACCGCTTCGTCTGGGAGGCGAGGTCCGGCTTCTTGCGCCAGCACAATGAACGGCGGCAGAGCGTGCTGCATTTCGACCGCGTGCTCGGCGCCAAGACCAGCGGCATCGCCCGCGACAAGCCGACGGAGGTACTGTCGCTCTTGGCGGTCAGCTTCGTCGCATTCAGCAAGCCGGCCGGCATCATCGAGCTGGTTTTTTCCGGAGGCGGCACGATCATGCTCGACGTCGAGTGCATCGAGGCGCGGCTCGCCGATGTCGGCGGCTCCTGGGAAGCCACCTCGCGCCCGGTTCACAGGACCTGAGCACCGACAATGGCCATCACGCTTAGCCAAACCGACGCCGATTTCGAGCTGCGTTTTTCGGCATTCCTCACCACCAAGCGCGAGGTGTCAGCCGACGTCGAAGCCGTGGTGCGCGACATCGTCGCGCGCGTGCGCGCCGAAGGCGACAAGGCGCTCATCGACTACACGCTGAAATTCGACAAGGCCGATCTCAGCAGGCTCGGCATCGCCGTCTCCAGGGCCGACATCGAAAAGGCATACGCCGCGGCCGACCCAGCCACAGTCGAGGCGCTCGAATTCGCACGCGACCGCATCCGCTCCCATCACGAGCGGCAGAAGCCGAAGGACGACCGCTACACGGACGCCGCCGGCGTCGAGCTCGGCTCGCGCTGGACCGCGATCGATGCCGTGGGGCTCTATGTGCCCGGCGGCACAGCGAGCTATCCGAGCTCGGTGCTGATGAACGCCGTGCCGGCCAAGGTCGCCGGTGTCGAGCGCATCGTGATCGTGGTGCCGGCCTCGGGCGGTGTCATCAATCCGTTGGTTCTGGTTGCGGCCGACCTCGCCGGCGTCTCCGAGATCTACCGCGTCGGCGGCGCGCAAGCCGTCGCCGCGCTCGCCTACGGCACCGAGACGATCCGGCCGGTCGCCAAGATCGTCGGGCCGGGCAATGCTTATGTCGCGGCAGCCAAGCGCCAGGTGTTCGGCAGCGTCGGCATCGACATGATTGCCGGGCCGTCGGAAGTGCTGGTTGTGGCAGACGCGGACAACGATCCGGACTGGATCGCCGCCGATCTGCTGGCGCAAGCCGAGCATGACGCGTCGGCGCAGTCTATCCTCATCACCGACAATGCCGAATTCGGCACGGCGGTGGAGCAGGCGGTCGAGCGCCAGTTGAAGAGCCTGCCGCGCGCCGCGACGGCGGCGGCGAGCTGGCGCGATTTCGGCGCCGTGATCCTGGTGCCGACGATCGAGGCTTCGCTGCCGCTGGTCGACC
>NZ_RZST01000039.1:0-26342 GCF_003997575.1 Mesorhizobium sp. M1A.F.Ca.IN.022.07.1.1 | reverse complement strand
CCTTGGGCGTGACGAAGCGGCCGAGCAAGAGATAGGCGACAGGGGTCAGGAAAAGCGTGGAGACGGTCGCCAGGCCAAGGCCGCCGACGATCACCCAACCGAGCGCCACGCGCGCCTCGGCGCCTGCGCCCGAAGCCAGCACCAGCGGCACGCCGCCGAGCACGGTGCAGATCATCGTCATCATCACCGGGCGAAGGCGAATGGTGGCGGCCTCTTCGATCGCCTCGCGCACGCCAAGCCCGCGGTCGCGCAGCTGGTTGGCGAACTCGACGATCAGGATGCCGTTCTTGGCCATGACCCCGACCAGGAGGACCAGGCCGATCTGGCTGTAGGCATTGAGGCTGGTGCCCGACAAAAGCAGCGCGAAGATGGCGCAGGCGAGCCCGAGCGGCACTGTCGCCATGATGATGACGGCGCTGACGAAGCTCTCGAACTGGGCCGCCAGCACCAGAAGGATGATGACCAGCGCGAAACCGAAGATGGTCGCCATGGCGCTGTTGCTCTCGCCGAGCGTCGCCGCCTCGGCCAGCGGCACGATCCGCGCGTCCGACGGCAGCAGCGTTGTTGCGATTTCCTCGGCGCGCGTCAGCGCATCGCCGAGCGCGAAGCTGCCGCCCAGATTGGCGGTGATCGCCACGGACGGCTGCTGCTGCTCGCGAGTGAGGGACGGCGGCACGGCGCGCTCGGTCAGCGTGGCGATGGTCGACATCGGCACGAAGCGGCCGTCCGACGTTTTCAGAAAAATGTTTTCCAGATCGGTCGGATCGTTGATTGGATTGGTGGTCGAGACCAGCTTCACGCCATAGCTGCGGTCGGCGATGTAGACGTCGACGACATCGTTGCCGTCGAGCATTGCCTGCAGCGTGTCCGCAAGCCCGGTGATGTCGATGCCGAGGTCGGAGGCGCGCTCACGGTCGATGGCAACGGCAAGCTGCGGCTGCGTAAGGTCGACGGAAAGTCTTGGTGCTTGGAAGCGTGGATCCTGCCGCATCTCCTCGACGATCTGCACCGCCGCCGCGCTTAGCGCCTTGCGGTCGTTGCCGACCAGGGCGAATTGCAGGCCGCTGCCGGCGCCGCGGATGCGAAGGCTGTTGGGCTGAACCGGGAAAACGCGGACGCTTGGCACCTGCTTCGTCAGGCGGCTGATCTCGGCCATGATCTCCTGCTGGCTGCGCGTCCGCTCGGCCCACGGCGCCAGCGTCATCACCATGAAACCGCTATTGTAGGCGCCGTTGTTGCCGGCATTCGCGAAGGTGCTGCGGATCTCGCCGGAATCGCGCAAAGGCTGGATCAGCCGCTCGATCTTGCGCATCTGCTCGGTCGTGTAGTCGAGGCTGACTCCTTGCGGCGCGTTGATGCGCAGCAAAACGACGGCGCGGTCTTCGGTCGGCGTCAGCTCCTGACGTATCGTGCCGAACAAAGTGAAGGCGGTGCCAGCGAAGAGCATAGCGACGAGCACTACGATCCAGGGGGCGCCGAGGCAGGCATGCAGGCAGCGCTTGTAGAGCCGATGCAATGCGCCGCCGATGCGAGCGCCCACGCCGCTGCCGCCTTCGTGGTGAAGAGAGGCGCTGGTCAGCATGCGCGAGGCGAGCATCGGGCAGAGCGTCAGCGCCACGACGCAGGAGAGCAGTACCGACATCGCCAGCACGAAGCCGAACTCGCGAAAGAGCCCGCCGGTCTGTCCCGGCAGGAAGGAGATCGGCACGAAGACGGCGACCAGGGTCAGCGTCGTGGCAACGACGGCGAAGAAGACTTCCTGGGTGCCGAGCACGGCGGCCGCGCGCGGCCCCATGCCCTCGTTGCGGCGGCGCACGATATTTTCGAGCACCACGATGGCGTCGTCGACGACGAGGCCCGTCGCCAGAACCAGCGCCAGCAGCGTCAGGATGTTGATGGAAAAGCCGGCGAGATAGATCGCGGCGATGGTGCCGATCATGGCGACCGGCATCGACAGGCCCGGGATCAGCGTCGCGCGCCAGTCGAGCAGGAAGGCGTAGATGACGATCAGCACGATCGAGACGGAAAGCGCGAGCGCGATCTCAACCTCGTGCACCGCGCCGTTGACGAAGACGGCATCGTCGCTGGTGACCTTGATCGACATGCCTTGCGGAAGATTTGCCTGGAGTTTCTCGACGGCAGCCCTGACGCCGGTCGATATATCGAGCGTGTTCGATTCCGCCTGGCGGATGATGCCGAGGCCGATGCCGGTTTTGCCGTCGGAGCGCAATGAGGTCTGGCCGATGTCGGGGCCGAGCGTCACGGTGGCGACGTCGCGGATGCGCGTCGCGCCGCCGATGACGATGCTCTCGAATTCCTCCGGCGTGGTCACGTCGGCCGTCGTGCGCACGACGAGGTCCTGGTTGGTGGTGGTGATCGAGCCGGCCGGGGAATCGAAGGCGACGGAGGCGAGCGCCTTGCGCAAATCCGCCACGGTGAAGCCATGGCTTGCCAGCTTGTTCTGGTCGACATCGATGCGGAAGATTTTGTCGCGGTCGCCGGACACCTGGACGTCGGCGACTCCTGGAACGGCGGCGAGCTCGTCCTCGATGCGGTCCTGGACCAGCACCGTCATGTCCTGCACCGACATGGTGTCGGACGTGACCGCCAGCCTCATCACCGGGTCGGAATTGGCGTCGGCCTTGACGATGCGCGGCGCATCGGCGGTCTCGGGCAGTTGGTTGGTGATGCGGCTGACGGAATCGCGGACATCGGAGGCGGCTACATTGAGATCGACGCCGTCGTTGAACTCGATGGTGACGCGGCTCTGGCCGAAAGATGAAGTCGACGAGATCGACTTGACACCCGAGACGCGCGCGACGGCGCCCTCGATCGGGTCGGTCAACTCGCGGTCGACGGTTTCGGCGGCCGCACCCTCGAAGGTGGTGTTGACGGTGATGACCGGGCGGTCGACATCCGGCAGTTCGCGGATTTCGACGCCCCAGAAGGCTGCGAGGCCGGCGACCGCGATGAGCGTGTTGAGCACGAAGGCCATGACCGGCCTGCGGATGAAGAGCGCGGTCAGGCCCGATCCCGCGGTCTGGTCGCCGGTGGCGCTCATGAGCCTTCGGCCGCGGTGGCGCGGTCCTCGCCGGCGATCCGGACGTCGCCGCCTTCGCTGACACTCTCCGTGCCTTCGGTCACCACCATGTCGCCGCTCTCGACGGGAGCATCGATCAGCACCGTCTCGGTGTTGCGCTGGATGATGCGCACCGGCACGCGCTTTGCCTTGCCGTTTTCGACGGTCCAGATATAGGCGCCGTCGGTGCCCCACTGGATGGCCAGTGGGCTGACGGCCGGATAGGTGTCGCCGGGGAATTTCATGGCGATCTGGAACGACATGCCGGCGCGCAGCGAATCCGCCGGGTTGGCGATCGTCGCCTTGACGAGCAGCGTGCGGCTGTTCTCGTCGATATGGTTGTCGATGGCCGAAACCGTGCCGGAATAGACCTGGTTGGGGTTGGCCAGCGGCGTGGCCGACAATCGCTGTCCGACCTTTACAGCGGCGGCGAAACGCTCCGGCACCCAGAAATCGACCAATATGCTCGAGCGGTCGTCAAGCGTGGCGATCGCCGACTGGCTGGTGACATAGTTGCCGGCGGCGATCGGCAGGATACCGACAGTGCCTTCGATAGGCGCGACGACCGAGCGGCGCTCGAGCGCGAGCTCGGCATCGCGCAGCGCCAGCTTGGCATTGGCGAGCGCCACCTCGGCATCCGCGACGGCAACTTGCGTGGCGGCATTGGAGGCTCGCAGCGACTTGACCCGGTCGAGCTTCGCCTGGGCGTCGTCGAGCGCGACCTTGGCACGGTCGCGCGCAATCACTTCCGTCTCCGAATCGAGCCTGGCGATGACATCGCCTTTTTCGACATGGGTGCCGGACTGCACCGGCAGTTCGGTGAGGCGGCCGGAAGAGTATGGATTGACAGTGACTGTCGCATTGGCGCGGCCGGTCCCGATCGCCTGAAGCCTGTCGTTGATGGTGGCGGTGCCGGCAGGGGAGGCGACAATGGTCACGATCTGGCCGGCGCGATTGCGACCGGACCGGACAGAACCGCTCTCGATGCTTCCCGTGGCGGGGGGCGTCGCCGCAATCGCCCAGTCAATACCCCAGCGTGCCAATACCTCAGGCGCGCCGGGATAGAAGCGCGCCCAGGCGGCCGCAGCGGCAACCACGATCACCAGCGCAAGAACAATCTGTTTCCAGCTCGACATTGACACTCCAGCGGCAGAATCGTCCGCCGGTTCCAAGTGGAAGCAGGCTGAGCGACGATACGGCGTGAGAGCGAAACCGGCCACGCCACATCATAATATCAGCGTTTTATGGCAATTATCACGCAAACGTGCACATTAAATCTCGGTAACGTGAAGCGGGATCATCGCTTCGGTCCCACGTTTTGCCGCAATTTGGGTGACGCCGGCCGCCATTCGGTTAAAGGAAAACCGAACGGACGGAACTGCCTAGCGCAGGCTCTCCAGGTCGCGGATGCGCTTGGCGCCGGCGGCTTCGAGCTGCCTCGTGACCGCGCCGATTAGCGTTTCGGCGACGACAAAGAGGGCGGCGGACGAATCCCAGGCCGAAGGCACGGCGGTACGCCCGGCGATCACATGGCGGGCGAAGCGGGCGATCGGCGAGAGCCACTGATCGGTGAAGAGCACGATCTGGACGCCGCGCTGGTGCGCCTTCTCGGCAAAGCGGAGCAGACTTTCCTGGTAGCGCCTGATGTCGAAGATAACCAGGACGTCGCGCTTGCCCATGTCAATCAGCCGGTCGCGCCAGATGCTCTCCTGGCCGGCGAGGTGGTAGACGTCTGGCTGGATGATGGCGAGATGGGCTGCCATGTAGCGCGCGAGCGGATCGGTGAAGCGGCCGCCGATCAGAAAGGTCTTGCCGCGGCGCTCGGCAAGCCGTGCGGCAATGTCGGCCAACTGCTTGTCGGTAAGGTGCCGGAACGTCTCGCGCATGTTGTCGAGCGTCGCCTCCAGCATCGGCGAAACGGCGCCGCCATTGGCGGGCGACGCCGAGTTGAGCGTGCGAGAGGCCGGCGACTGCAATTGCGCGGCCAGTTCATCCTGCAGCGCCGACTGGAATTCGGGATAGTTCTGGAAACCCAACCTGGCGACGAAACGCAGAATCGTCGGTGAGGAGACTCCCGCCGCGGTCGAGAACTCGGCCACGGTCTTCAGCCCGGTCAGCGGATAGTTGGCAATCAGCGTCTGCGCGGCGCGGCGCTCGCCTGCCGGCATGGTGCCGATGCGGTCCGAAATCAGTTCGGCAATACTGGAGATCATGGTTTTCCCCACCCTTTGACCCGGTCGCCGCCGTTTTCGGAATTCCGCGTTTGACAAAGCCGCGTAAACTGTATGAAATCATTCACAGGGGCGCAATGAGGCAAATTACGTAACATAAGATACAGCGCTCCCGAGGGGACGGCAGTATGGAGAAAGCACGGCGCGCCAGCCTTGCACCGTCGGAGACCGTGAGGGTGACCAACCCCGGCGGCTCGAGCCCCTTCGTCCTCACCTGCGATCACGCCTCGAACTTCCTGCCCGCCGAATTCGGAACGCTCGGGCTGCCCGCCGAGGATCTCTCCCGGCATATCGCCTGGGATCCGGGCGCGCTGCCGGTCGCCAGCCGGATGGCCGACGCGCTCGACGCCACGCTGGTCGAAACCCGCATCTCGCGCCTGGTGATCGACTGCAACCGCCCGCTCGACGCGCCGGACCTCGTGCCGCCGGTCAGCGAGGCGACGGCCATTCCGGGCAATTCGAATCTCTCGGGCAAGCAGCGCGCGGAGCGGATCGATCTCGCGTGGCGTCCGTTCCACGACACGATCGCTGAGATCATCGAGCAGCGGCTGGCGCTCGGGCAGGAGACGCGACTGGTGTCGGTGCACTCCTTCACGCCGGTCTATAAGGGCAGGAGCCGTCCCTGGCATATCGGCATCATCCATGACGACGACCGCCGGCTCGCCGCGCCGCTGATATCGGCACTCAAGCGGCTCTCCGGCGTCACCGTTGGCGTCAATGAACCCTATTCGCCGGCCGACCGCGTCTATTTCACGCTGGAACGGCACGCGCGCTCGCGCGGCCTTGCCTGCGCGATGATCGAAATCCGCAACGACGAGATCTCCGGCGAGACCGGGCAGCGGAAATGGGCGGATCTGCTCACAGGCATATTCTCGAATCTGGAGCCCGAGGAGGCCAGGGGCTCCCGACAACGCGCAATGGGAAAGTCAGTACAGTCGGCCAGCTAAGAAACCACAGGGGACTTCCAACATGGCAGCAAATGACTACACCGAAGTCGACAAGGCTGAGGACATACAGGTCCTCCACAGCATGGGCTATGCCCAGGAACTGGAGCGGCGCCTCAGCCGCTTCTCGAATTTCGCGGTTTCCTTCTCCATCATCTGCATCCTGTCCGGCGGCATCAACTCGCTGGCGCAGGCGACCTCCGGCGCCGGCGGCATCGGCATCGGCATAGGCTGGCTGGTGGGCTGTTTCGTGTCGCTCACCTTCGCGGTCGCCATGTCGCAGATCAGCTCGGCCTATCCGACGGCCGGCGGCCTCTATCACTGGGGCTCGATCCTCGGCAATCGCGGCACCGGCTGGGTTACCGCCTGGCTCAACCTGCTTGGCCTGATCACCGTGCTTGGCGCCATCAACGTCGGCACCTGGACTTTCTTCGTCGGCGCTTTCGGGCCGGCGCTGGGCATTGAAAACAACCTGACCACCCAGACGATCTTCCTGGTCATCATCACCGGTGCGCAGGCGCTGATCAACCATCTGGGCATCAAGCTGACGGCAAAGCTAACCGACTTTTCGGGCTATCTGATCTTCTTCGGCTCGATCCTGATCGCGGTGGTCTGCCTGCTCTCGGCCGAGACCTGGGACTTCAGCCGCCTCTTCACCTTCCACAACTACTCAGGCGATGCCGGAGGCGGCGTGTGGCCGCAGGTCTCGAACGCCTGGGTCTTCGCGCTTGGCCTCCTGCTGCCGATCTATACGATCACCGGCTATGACGCCTCGGCGCACACGTCGGAGGAAACCATCAAGGCGGCTTCTTCCGTGCCGCGCGCGATGGTCATGTCGGTCATCTGGTCGGCGCTGTTCGGCTACCTGTTCCTGGCTGCCTTCGTGTTGATGATCCCGAACATGGACGAGGCCGCCAAGCAGGGCTGGAACGTGTTCTTCTGGGCCTTCGACCAGCGCGTCGGAACCGGACTGAAGGAGTTCGTCTATCTCGTCGTGTTCCTGGCACAGCTGCTGTGCGGCCTTGCCACCGTCACGTCGGCCTCGCGCATGATCTTCGCCTTCTCGCGTGACGGCGGCCTGCCCGGCTCGGCAGCGCTTTCCAAGGTCAGCCCGACCTATCGCACGCCCGTGGCGGCGATCTGGACAGCCTCGATCCTGTCGGTGCTGTTCGTGTGGGGCTCGTCGGTGGTCTCGGTCGCCGGCACCTCGGCCTACACGATCGTGGTGTCCTGCACCGTCATCTTCCTGTTCCTCTCCTTCACCGTGCCGATCGTGCTCGGCATGATGGCCTGGGGGACGCCGAAGTGGGACAAGATGGGGCCGTGGAACATGGGCCGCGGCATCTTCATGCTGTTCGGTCTGCTCTCGATCGTGTCGATGATCCTGATCTTCGTCATCGGCATCCAGCCGCCGAACGACTGGGCGCTCTACATCACCGTCGGCTTCTTCATCCTGACGGCGGTCGTCTGGTTCGCCTTCGAGCGCAACCGCTTCCAGGGGCCGCCGCTCGGCGACATCATCGCGGCCCGCCAGGCGGCGATCAAGGCGGCAGAGCAGGCGGTCGGCGAGACCGGCCACTGACATCGGACATCATGGCCCTGGCCGGCGTCACGCCGGCCAGGGCTTCGTTTCTCCCTTTCAATCGACAAGTGTTGGAGTGCCAAAGGAATGGCCGGGAATTTCTCGTTCGATCAGTTGAAGAAAGCGGTCTCGAACGGCGAGGTCGACACGGTGCTGGCCTGCATCGTCGACATGCAGGGCCGGCTCGCGGGGAAGCGCTTCCTGGCCCAGTATTTCGTCGATTCCGCGCATGGCGAGACGCATGGCTGCAACTATCTGCTGGCCTGCGACATCGATATGGAGCCGGTGCCGGGCTACAAGGCGGCGAGCTGGTCGAAGGGTTATGGCGACTTTGTCATGAAACCCGACCTGTCGACGTTGCGGCGCGTACCATGGCTGGAGAAGACGGCGCTGGTCATCTGCGACGTGCTCGATCATCACGACCATGAGGACCTCGCGCATTCGCCGCGCGCGATCCTGAAGAAGCAGGTCAAGCGCCTGAGCGAGCGCGGCTATATCGGCTACTTCGCCTCCGAGCTCGAATTCTACCTGTTCAGCGAAACCTATGAATCGGCGCGCAGGAAGCACTGGCAAGGGCTCGACAGCGCTTCGCCCTATATCGGCGACTACCAGATCGGCATCACCACCAAGGAAGAAGGCGTCATGCGCCGGCTCCGCAACGAGATGGAGGCAGCCGGTATCCCGATCGAAAATTCCAAGGGCGAGTGGGGTCCGGGCCAGGAAGAGATCAATGTGCGCTATGCCGAGGCGCTCGAGATGGCGGATCGCCACGTCATCCTGAAGAACGGCGCCAAGGAGATCGCCGATTCCGAAGGCAAGGCCATCTCCTTCATGGCCAAGTACAATTACGGGCTCGCCGGCAATTCCAGCCACATCCACAATTCGCTGTGGAGCGCCGACGGCGGGACGCCGCTGTTCTTCGACAAAAACGCCGAATGGACGCTGTCGAGCCTCGGCCAGCAATGGGCGGCCGGCCAGCTCAAATACGCCAAGGAGTTCACCTGGTTCCTGGCGCCGTACATCAACTCCTACAAGCGCTTCCAGGCCGGCACCTTCGCGCCGACCAAGATCATGTGGAGCGAGGACAACCGCACGGCGGGATTCCGGCTGTGCGGCGAGGGTACCAAGGGCATCCGCATGGAATGCCGCATCGGCGGCGCCGATCTCAACCCCTATCTCGCCTTCGCCGCGCTGATCGCGGCCGGTCTCGCCGGCATCGACGAGAAGCTGGAGCTGCAGAAGCCGTTTGTCGGCGACGCCTATCAGGCGTCGCAACTGCCGGAAATCCCGAAGACGCTGCGCGATGCCACCGAGACGCTGGAAGGCTCCACGATGCTGAAGCAGGCCTTCGGCGAGGAGGTGATCGAGCACTATGTCCACACCGCCCGCTGGGAGCAGTTCGAATACGACCGCCGTATCACGGATTGGGAACTGCACCGGGGGTTTGAACGCTACTAAAGCTGTAATCGACGTTGACTGAACCTAACTAAAGCTGCAGTCTTGGCTGGTTGAGTTCGGGAACGTGAGAATGGGAAAGTATTCGCCTTTGCGTTCGTATCTTATGGCTCAAACCGGCGAGCGGGTTCCGATGTCGTTCAGCGACATCGAGAAGCTGCTTGGCGAAAAGCTACCGGCGTCCAAGCAGTATCCGGCTTGGTGGAGCAATAACCCCAGCAACAATCCAATGACAAAGGAGTGGCTGGCCGCGGGGTTCCAGACTGAGTCCGTCAATATAGCGGGCGAAAATCTGGTCTTTCGGCGCGTTCAGCCAGGTTCCGGCACTGCAAAGGGGTTCGGCGAATCGGCTCAGGCCGAGATCGGCGGGACACCGACACGGCACCCGATCTTCGGCTGCATGAAGGGAACGCTTACTATCCTCCCAGAGGTCGATCTGACGGAGCCTGTCGAGCAGGATTGGGGCAAGGTCTATGAAGACTGAGAACCTTCTGTTGGACACTTGCGCGGTCATCTGGATTTCGCAGGACGAACCGATAGCCGATGCGGCGACAACGGCTATCAGCAAGGCTCCTCAGTCCGGCACGCTGAACGTATCGGTCATGACGGCATGGGAGATGGGCATGCTGGTGTCGAAGGGCAGGTTGCCGTCCACGAAGACGCCCGACCGTTGGTTCGACGAGTTCGTTGAGGCGGCGGCCGTCACAGTGGAAGGGGTGACGCCACGTATTCTCATCGCGGCCTCCTACCTCCCAGGTGTCGTTCACAGCGATCCAATGGATCGAATTCTGATAGCGACCGCGCGGGAGCGCGATTTGACTATCGTAACCCGTGACAAGGCCATTTTGGCCTATGCCGCGCATGGTCATGTCAGAGCCATCGCCTGCTGAAAGAGTCAATTTGGAGACGTCTTCTTGGATACCGTAAAACTTAAATCACCCATCGATGGCTCGATCTATGCCGAGCGGCCGGTCGCGACGGATCAGGCGATCAACGCGGCGGTAGAGCGCGCCAGGGCGGCGCAGGAGAAGTGGGCCGAGACACCGGTCGCGGAGCGCGGCAAGTACATGCTGGCCATGCTGCAAGCGCTGGTCGGCATCAGCGACGAGATCGTGCCCGAGATCGCCTGGCAGATGGGGCGGCCGGTGCGCTATGGCGGCGAGTTCGGCGGCGTCAAGGAACGCACCAGCTACATGGTCGAGATCGCGGAAGCTGCGCTGAAGCCGATCATGGCCTCCAATCCGAAGGACGGCTTTCGCCGCTATGTCAAGAAGGTGCCGCTTGGCGTCGTGCTGGTGATGGCGCCGTGGAACTATCCTTATCTCACCGCGGTCAACACGATCGTGCCGGCGCTGATGGCCGGAAGCGCGGTCATCCTCAAGCATGCGGCGCAGACGCTGCTGGTCGGCGAGCGATTCCAGCAGGCGTTCGACAAGGCGGGCCTGCCGAAAGGCCTGTTCCAGAATCTGGTCATGAACCACGACCAGACCGAAAGGCTGCTCGGCTCGGGCAAGATCGATCATGTCAACTTCACCGGCTCGGTTGCCGGCGGCCGCGCCATCGAGAAGGCCGCGGCCGGCACCTTCATGACGCTCGGCCTCGAGCTCGGCGGCAAGGATCCGGCCTATGTCCTTCCCGACGCCAAAATGGACCATGCGGTCGCCAATTTGGTCGACGGCGCCTTCTACAATTCCGGCCAATGCTGCTGCGGCATCGAGCGCGTCTATGTGCACGAAAAGGTCTATGACGAGTTCGTCGAAGGTTTTGTCGCCGAGACCAGGAACTATGTCGTCGGCAATCCGCTGGAGCAGGCGACGACCATGGGTCCGATGGCGCAGGCACGCTTCGCCGACCTGATCCGCGAGCAGAAGGCAGAGGCGCTGCGCAAGGGCGCCAAGGCGCATATCGCCATGAAGGTGGAAAACGACAGGCCGGGCTCGCCCTATCTGGCGCCGGAAGTGCTGACCGGTGTCGACCACCAGATGAGCGTCATGCGCGAGGAAAGCTTCGGCCCGATCGTCGGCATCATGAAGGTGCGCGACGACGAGGAAGCCATCGCGCTGATGAACGACAGCCCCTATGGGCTGACGGCCTCGATCTGGACGCGCGACACCGAGCGCGCCGTGGCGATCGGCGACCGGGTCCAGACAGGCACCGTGTTCATGAACCGCTGCGACTATCTCGATCCGGCGCTGGTCTGGACCGGCGTCAAGGACACCGGCAAGGGCGCGGCGCTGTCCGCCATCGGCTACGACAACCTGACCCGGCCGAAATCCTATCACCTGCGCGAAGCGATCTGAATTCGAAAGACAATCCATGTCCAAGCTCACCTCCAAATGGAACTACCCCACCACCGTCCGCTTCGGCGCGGGGCGCATCAAGGAACTGCCGGACGCGCTGGCTGCGGCAGGCATCAAGCGCCCGCTTTTCGTGACCGACCCGGGCCTGGCGAAGCTGCCCGTCGTCGCTTCGACACTGAAGATCCTCGACGATGCCAATGTGCCTTATGGCGTCTTTTCCGAGGTGAAGCCGAACCCGGTCGAGTCCAACCTGATCGCCGGCATCGCCGTGTTCAAGAAAGGCAAGCATGACGGGGTCGTCGCTTTCGGCGGCGGCTCGGCGCTCGACCTCGGCAAGCTGATCGCCTTCCAGGCCGGGCAGGCGCGTCCGGTATGGGATTTCGAGGACATCGGCGACTGGTGGACGCGCGCCAACTCGGAGGCGATCGCGCCGATCATCGCGGTGCCGACCACGGCGGGCACCGGTTCCGAGGTCGGCCGCGCCGGCGTCATCACCAATGAAGAGACCCACACCAAGAAAGTCATTTTCCACCCCAAGCTTCTGCCGGCGATCGTGATTGCCGATCCGGAGCTGTCGGTCGGCATGCCGCCCTTCATCACGGCCGGCACCGGCATGGACGCGCTCGCCCACTGCCTCGAAGCCTATTGCGCGCCGGGCTATCATCCGATGGCCGACGGCATCGCCGTGGAAGGCATCCGGCTGGTGTTCGAGAACCTGCCCAAGGCCTTCGCCAACGGCAAGGATCTGGTCGCCCGCGCGAATATGATGAGCGCGGCCGCGATGGGCGCGGCCGCCTTCCAGAAAGGGCTGGGCGCCATCCACTCTCTGTCGCATCCGATCGGCGCGCTCTACGACACCCATCACGGCATGACCAATGCGGTGTTCATGCCCTATGTCCTCGCCTTCAACCGCGATGCGATCGAGGATCGCATCGCGCGGCTCGCCGCCTATTGCGGCATCAAGGGCGGCTTCGATGGCTTCGCAAAAGCCGTCATCAAATTGCGCAAGGAGCTCAAGGTGCCGCATGCGCTGCCCGGCCTGATCAAGGACCTCGACATGGACAAGAACCGCAAGACACTGATCGCCGACATGGCGGTGGTCGATCCGACCGCCGGCGGCAATCCGGTCAAGCTCACCAAGAAAGGGGCGCTTGCTCTGCTCGAAAATGCCATCGTAGGGTCTGTGTAAACCAATTTGCAGCGGAAAGTTGATCTGGAAACGAGGGGAAAGGAAAGGGCAACGGGCGGAATGCAAGGAGGAGAATAATTAGCCGGAAAAAGAATCGCGAAGCGATTGCTACAGCCGGTTAAAGAGAGTTTACTTTTTCGTGTTGCGGGGTGCCGCTTTCACAAAGCTTTCATCTGGCTGTCACACGAAAACGATACCGCATCGCAGGCGTCCAATGGCGTCAGTTCAACGGAGAGAACACATGTTCAAATTCACGGGGAAAGTGCTTTCCCTTTCGGCCGCGGCGCTGTTTGCGTCGACGGTGATTTCGTCCGCCGACGCGATGGACGATCTCGTCAAGGCGGCGAAAGCCGAGGGCCAGCTCACCACCATCGCGCTGCCGCACGACTGGTGCGGCTATGGCGACGTCATCGCCGGCTTCAAGGCGAAGTATCCGGAGATCACCGTCAACGAGCTCAACCCGGATGCAGGCTCCGGCGATGAGATCGAGGCGATCAAAGCGAACAAGGACAACAAGGGCCCGCAGGCACCTGACGTCATCGACGTCGGCCTGTCCTTCGGTCCGTCCGCCAAGAAGGACGGCCTGATCCAGCCTTATAAAGTCTCGACCTGGGATTCCATTCCGGACAGCGCCAAGGACGCTGACGGCTACTGGACAGCCGACTATTATGGCGTGCTCTCGTTCCAGGTGAACAAGGATCTGGTCAAAGAATCGCCGACCGACTGGGCCGACCTGCTGAAGCCTGAATTCGCCAACTCGGTTGCCCTTGCCGGCGATCCGCGCGCTTCGAACCAGGCTATCCAGGCCGTCTACGCCGCCGGCCTTGCCAGCGGCGCTGCCGCTGGCGAAGCCGCAGGCACTGCCGGGCTCGAGTTTTTCAAGAAGCTCAATGCCGCCGGCAACTTCGTGCCGGTCATCGGCAAAACCGCGACGCTCGCCCAGGGCCAGACGCCGATCCTCGTCACCTGGGACTACAACGCGCTCTCCGGTCGCGACACGCTGAAGGGCAATCCCCCCGTTGACGTCATTGTGCCGAAGACCGGCGTTGTCGCCGGCGTTTACGTGCAGGCGATCAGCGCTTACGCGCCGCATCCGAATGCGGCCAAGCTTTGGCTGGAACATCTCTACTCCGACGAAGGCCAGATCGGCTGGCTGAAGGGCTATTGCCACCCGATCCGCTTCAACGATCTCGCCAAGAACGGCAAGGTTCCGGCGGATATGCTGGCGAAGATGCCTCCGGCCGAGTCCTATGCGGCCGCGGTGTTTCCGACGCTCGATGAACAGGGCAAGGCGAAAGAAGCCATCACCAAGAACTGGGACGCCGTTGTCGGCGCAAATGTGAAGTAAGCATCAATATGGTCCGGGCGGCCCGATGGCCGCCCGGACTCCTTCCCAAAAACGGTAGCCGGCGCATGACCGATCTCTCGGTTTCCAATCAGGCAATTGCGGGCAAGGCCGCGCCCCCCGGCGAAGCGCGCGCAATGCGGCTACCGACGCAATGGCTTGGCGTAACGCCGTTCTTCGTCTTCGCCGTCATGTTCCTGATCCTGCCCACGCTCTACTTGATGCTGGGCGCCTTCCAGAACGAGGCGGGCGAGTTCACCTTCGCCAACATCGTCGCGCTTTTTTCGGCCAACATCGTTGCCGCCTACTGGATTTCGATAAAGGTCAGCCTGGCGTCATCGCTGATCGGCGCCTTCGCCGGTCTTGCCATCGCCATCGCCATCGTGCGCGGAGGCCTGCCCAACTGGATACGGTCGGGGACGCTGACGTTTTCCGGTGTCGCGTCCAATTTCGCCGGAGTGCCGCTGGCTTTCGCCTTCATCGCGACCCTAGGCCGGCTGGGCCTCGTCACCGTGCTTCTCAACACGCTGGTTGGGTTCAACATCTATGCGCATGGCTTCAACCTGCTGTCGTTCTGGGGTCTGACGATCACCTATGTCTATTTCCAGATCCCGCTGATGGTGGTCATCATCGTGCCGGCGATCGACGGACTAAAAAGGGAATGGGGCGAAGCCGCCGCCACGCTCGGCGCCACCCAGGCGCAATACTGGCGCTTGGTGGTAATCCCCGTGCTGTGGCCAAGCTTCCTCGGCACCGTGATCCTGCTCTTCGCCAATGCCTTCGGGGCGATCGCCACCGCCTATGCGCTGACCGGGTCCTCGCTCAACATCGTGCCGATCCTGCTCTACGCCCAAATCCGCGGCGACGTGCTGCACAATGCCCATCTCGGTTACGCGATCGCCTTCGGCATGATCGTCATCACCGGGCTTGCCAACATCTTCTACATCTGGTTCCGGACGCGCTCGGAGAGGTGGCTGAAATGAAATCCGGCAGGTTCTGGGCCTGGGTCGTCTTTGTCCTCGGCGCGGCGTATTTCTTCATCCCGCTGATCGCGACGATCGAGTTCTCGCTGCGCATGCGCCGCGGCGTCTATTCCATGGACGCCTACAAGGTCGTGCTCGGCGACAGCCAGTTCCAGGCGACCTTCATGTTTTCGGCGGTCGTCGCCATCTTCACCATTCTCCTCGGCGTGCTGATCGTCGTGCCTACGGCCTACTGGATCCGCCTTCGCATGCCGCAGATCAGGCCGATCGTCGAGTTCATCACGCTGCTGCCGCTGGTGATCCCGGCCATCGTCATCGTCTTCGGCTATATCAGGATGTATGGGTCGAATTCGCCGCTGCCGTTCCTGGCAACCAATCCAGGCGCGAATGCTCTGCTGGTCATCGGCTATGCAACGCTTGCACTGCCATACATGTACCGCGCCGTCGACACCGGGCTTCGCACCATCGACGTGCGCACGTTGACGGAAGCGGCGCAGATCCTGGGTGCCGGCTGGGGCACGATTATCAGCCGCGTGATCCTGCCCAATGTGCTGATCGCGGTGCTTTCGGGCGCATTCCTGACCTTCGCCATCGTGATCGGCGAATTCACCATGGCCAGCCTGCTCAACCGGCCGGCATTCGGCCCGTATTTGCAGAATCTTGTGGCCAACCGCGCCTATGAGCCGGCGGCGCTGTCGATCATCGCGTTCGTCATAACCTGGGGCTGCATGTCGCTGATCCAGATCTTGTCCCGTTTCGCGCCGAAATCGGCGAACCGCCCCAATTGAGCGAAGTACCGACCGAAAGAAAAAGCCATGGCCGAGCCGTTCCTCTCCATCCAGCATGTGCGAAAGTCCTTCGGCGCCACAACCGTGGTCGAGGATTTCAACCTCGATGTCGCGCCGGGCGAATTCGTCTCCTTCCTCGGTCCGTCCGGCTGCGGCAAGACGACGGTGTTGCGCATGGTGGCCGGCTTCGAGGAGCCCTCGGCCGGCAAGATCGTGGTTAGCGGCAAGGACATCACCAGGCTGAAGCCCAACCAGCGCAATATCGGCATGGTGTTCCAGGCCTATGCGCTGTTTCCCAACCTCACTGTGGCGCAGAATATCGGATTCGGACTGAAGGTGGCGGGCATGCCCAGGGCGGCCATCGATTCCCGTGTCGCGGAGATGCTCGACATCATCAGGCTGCCGCAGATGGCCGACCGCTATCCCTACCAGCTCTCCGGCGGCCAGCAGCAGCGCATCGCGCTGGCGCGCGCCATTGCGCCGAAGCCGAAGCTTTTGCTGCTCGACGAGCCGCTGTCGGCGCTGGACGCCAAAGTGCGCATTTCGCTGCGCGAGGAAATCCGCTCGATCCAGAAGAAGCTCGGCATAACCACCATCTTCGTGACGCATGACCAGGAAGAGGCGCTGTCGATCTCCGACCGCATCGCGGTCATGTATGGCGGCAAGGCCGAACAGGTCGGCACGCCGTTCGAGATCTACAACCGGCCGGCGACCAAGTTCGTTGCCAATTTCGTCGGCACGCTCAACGTGCTGGAAGGCAAGGTCACCGATGCCGCGTCCGGCACGGTGCGGGTCAACACGCAGGAAGTCTCGCTGAAGGGAAAGCTCAACGGGTCGAAGTCCGGCGACACGCTGTCGCTGGCGCTGCGGCCCGAAGCGATTTCGCTCGGACGCCAGCCCGGCCACGACACCAGCCTTTCGGGCGAGATCGCCGAGGTGCATTTCCTCGGCTCGGTCATCCGGGTGCGCGTCGGCATCGGCGGCAACACGGTATCGCTCGACACCTTCAACAACTCGGCGACGCCGCCGCCTGTCGTCGGCGAGAAGGCGGACATCTCGTTCTCGTCGGGCGACATGCTGGTGCTGCACTAGGGTGAATGGTGAATAGTGAATAGTGAATGGTGGTCAGCGAAGAGAGCACTTTACGTGCTCGAATTATCTCTGATGATGCCCATTCACCATTCACCATTCACCATTCACCATCGCTTTTTGCAGTGCCAAAGGCCTGTTTCCATCGCTACGATGAGTCATGGCGCTTTTCGAGCTCACCCTCATCCTGCTTCTGATCGCCGTCGGGCTGACGGCGTTGTCGCGATGGCTGGGGATACCTTATCCCTCCCTGCTGGCCTTCGCCGGAGTGGGGATCGCCTTTCTGCCAGGTGCGCCGACCATCGAGATCGACCCGGAACTGGCGCTTGCCCTGTTCATCGCGCCGGTGCTTCTCGATGCCGCCTATGATACGTCGCTGCGCGACCTGAAGCGCTACCGGCTGTCGCTGGTGCTGCTGGCGTTGGGCGCGGTTGTCTTCACCACCGTGGTCGTCGCCTTCGTCGGCTGGAAAATGGCCGGTCTGCCGATCGCGGCGGCGATCGCGCTCGGCGCCATCGTCGCGCCGCCGGACGCCGTGGCGGCGAGCGCCGTGCTTGGCCAGTTCAAGGTGCCGCACCGCCTCAACGTCATCCTGCAAGGGGAGAGCCTGCTCAACGACGCCACGGCACTTCTGATCTACCGCATCGCCGTTTCGGCCGCGGTCGGCTCGGTCATGCTGAGCGATGCGGTGCCGGTGATCCTTTTGTCGACGGCCGGCAGCGTCGCCGCCGGCTATCTGTTCGGCCGCCTCTCGCTGCTGACGCTGACGCGCATCGAGGATGCGGCAAGCAGCACCGTGGTGCAGTTTGCCGGAACCTTTGCCGTCTGGATCATCGCCGACAGGATCGGCCTTTCCGCGATCATCACCATCGTCGTCTATGCCATCACCATCGCGCGCACCGCGCCGCGCCAGATGTCGGCCAGACGCCGCGTCAGCACCTACTCGGTCTGGGAGTCGGCAGTGTTCGTGCTCAACGTGCTGGCTTTCGTGCTGATGGGCCTGCAGGCCCGGTCGATCGTCGGCAGGCTCTCCGGCGATGGGCAGGGCGATGAATTTGTCTTCGCCGCAACGGTGCTGGCCGTTGTCATCGTGGCACGCCTCGTCTGGGTGTTTGGCTACGTCGCGATCATACGGCGGCTCGCCCGCTTCGACAGCAAAGAGCAAAGGCGGGATGCGCCGACATTCGGGGGCGCCTTGCTTGTCGGCTGGTGCGGCATGCGTGGGCTGGTGAGCCTGGTGGTGGCCATTGCACTGCCGGCCAATTTCCCTGGCCGGGACCCGATCGTGCTTGCCGCCTTCGCGGTCGTGCTCGGCACGCTGGTGCTGCAAGGAATGAGCTTGAAGCCGCTGCTGCGCTGGCTCAATTTCGAAGAGGATACGACGATAGATCGCGAAGTGGCGCAGGCACGCGTTGCCATCATGGAAGCCGCGCTCGACGTCCTGAGCCGCAAGACGTCTGCCGCTGCGGACGTCGTGCGCGAGCAGTACGAGGCCCAACGAAAGATCGCCGAGAATCCTGAGGATGCGCAGGCGGCCACCGAATACGACCGGCTGCGCCTCTATGCCATCAAGCGGCAGCGCGATAGGCTCGAAGAATTGCGCCGCGACGGTACGATCGGCGACGAAGCCTATCACCGTCTGGAAGAAGAAATCGACTGGTCCGAGCTGGCAGCATCGCCGGCGGGGCGGTTCCAGTCGCTCACGACCTAGACGATGCCAGGGTCGGCGGTCATGACTGGACCATTCCGCACGTCGATGGCGTCCATTGCAACGCGATGGCCGAGGCGCTAGTGCCGTGGCCGGATATTCAGCCGGTTAATCGATGAAGCTGGTCAGCTACAACATCCAGTACGGCTACGGCAGCGACGGCCGCTACGATCTGGTGCGCGCCGCGCGCCTCGTCGACGGCGCCGACATCATCGCCCTGCAGGAAGTGGAGCGGCACTGGCAGCGCAGCAACGGCGACGACCAGCCGGAAATCCTGTCCAGGCTGCTGCCCGACTATCACTGGGTCTACGGTCCGGCCTTCGACATGGACGCCAGCGAAAAGCGTGATGGGCGCATCGTCAACCGCCGCAGGCAGTTCGGCACGATGCTTCTGTCCAAGCTGCCGATCGTCTGGTCGCGGCTGCATGCGCTGCCGCTGCGCCGCACGCTCAAGCCCCTCAACACGCGCAACGCCGCGCTGGAGTGCATGATCCGGACGCCGGCGGGATCGGTGCGGGTTTTCTCGCTGCATCTTGCCCATATCGCGGCCGAAGAGCGGCTGGAGCAAATCGACTATCTGCTCGCCGAACAGCGCCGCGCGCCGTCCGATGGCGGTCCCTGGAGCGGCGCCGATGACGAGCCGCAGCGCAACTGGGCGAATGGCGAGCCGGAGCCGGAAAACCCGCTGGCGGCGATCTGGCTCGGCGATTTCAACATGGAGCCGGGAAGTGCGGAATACCGGCGCATCGTCGGCAGCACGCCCTATCATCGCGGCGCCGTCTATATCGACGGGTTCGTCGATGCCGCAGCCGTCGCCGCCAAGCCGGTGGCGGACTTCCACACGCATGAAAAGATCATCGAGGGCAAGCTGGCGAAACGCCGGCTCGATCATTGCTTCGTTGGCGGCGTGCTGGCCGGGCGGGTGCGTTCCGTGAGCGCCGATATCGGCGAAGTGGCCTCCGACCATTTCCCGCTCAGGGTCGATATCGATCTGGAAACGCCAGGCATCGCCGCTAGGCTTGCAGGCGGGTGAGGCGGGCATGACGCTTTTCGTCTTCCTCGCGGTGCTGTCGGCGGCCGCCATGCACGCGATCTGGAACGCGCTGGTCAAGGTGCACCTCGACCGCTTCCTGTCGATCACCTTGATGACGCTCGGCATGGGGGCTGCGGCGCTGCTGGCGCTGCCTTTCGTTGAAGTGCCGAAAGCCGAGGTCTGGCCATTCATCCTCGCCTCGGTCTTCTTCCATATGGGCTACCGGACGTTTCTGATCGGCGCTTACAAGGCCGGCGATTTCGCTCAGACCTATCCGCTGGCGCGCGGTACCGCGCCGCTGCTCTCCGCGCTCGGCGGCATCGTTCTGCTCGGAGAGATACCGGCGCCACTCTCCATCTTCGGCATCGTGCTTCTGTCGGCAGGCACGCTGGTCATGTCGTTTCGCGGCGGTGTGCATCTTGAACGGTTCAATCTGCGCGCCGTCAGCTTCGCGCTCGGCACATCGATCTTCATTGCCAGCTACACGCTGTCGGACGGCAGCGGCGCGCGGCTGGCGGCAACCGCGCAAAGCTATGCGGCCTGGCTGTTCGTCTGCGATGCGCTCTGGGCGCTGGTGCTGTGCATCGCCTTTCGCGGGCCACAGTCGCTGCCCCTGCTGGCGCGGGACTGGAAGGCAGGCCTCTTCACCGGCGTGCTCAGCGGCGCCGCCTACTGGATCGTGATGTGGGCGATGACCAAGGCGCCGATCGCCTCGGTGGCGTCGCTGCGCGAGACCTCGATCCTGTTCGCCATGCTGATCTCGGTGCTGGCGCTGGGCGAGAAGATGACGGCATGGCGCGCCGCCGCGGCGCTGGGCATCGTCGCGGGCGTGGTCGCGCTCAGACTGGGCTGACTTCCCGGTCGATCACGGTCATGACCTCGCCACGCTTCTCGGGGCTGAAGCGGATGACGACGATGATGCAGACGGCGACCACGCCGGCAAACAATGCCAGCGCATAGCCATAGCTGCCTCCCCGCGCTTCGGCGATGCCGGCCTGATACGGGCCGCCATAGGAGGCCGCCAGATTGCCGGCCTGGTAGATGAAGCCAGGCAAGGTCGCCCGCACGGAGCCCGGCGATAGCTCGTTGAGATGCACCGGAATGACGCCCCAGGCGCCTTGCACCGCCACCTGCATGATGAAGGCGCCGAGCGCCAGCATGAAGGGCGTCGTCGTATAGGCCCAGAGCGGAATAGCCGGCAGGGCAATGACGCAGGCGAGCGTGATGGCGTTTATGCGCCCGATCTTCTCCGACAGCGCGCCGAACGCCAGACCGCCGACAATGGCGCCGATATTGGCGACGATGGTGATCCAGCTCACCGTGTGCGGATCGAAGCCGTGCTGCTTCTTCAGGAAGGTCGGGTAGAGGTCCTGCGTGCCATGGCTGAAGAAGTTGAAGAACATCATCAGCACCACGGCATAGAGCGCGATGCCCCAGTGCTTCTGCAGCGTTACGAGAAGACCCGGCCGCGCCTGCGCCCGGCCTGAGACGAAGGCGGGCGATTCAGGCACGTGCGAGCGGATGAAGAGCACGATCAGCGCCGGCACGAAGCTCAGCAGGAACATGGCGCGCCAGCCGAAGGTGAAATCGCCGATCTTCTGGCCGTAGAGCAGCCCATAGACAACTGCCGCCAGCAGATATCCCGCCGGATAGCCGCATTGCAGTATGCCCGAAACCATGCCGCGGGCGCTGGGCGGAATGGATTCCATGGCGAGCGAGCTGCCAAGGCCCCACTCGCCGCCCATCGCGATGCCGAACAGCGCCCGAAGCGCCAGGAAGATGCCGAGATTGGGCGAGAAGGCCGCCACCGCCCCGATCACCGAGTAGCTGACGATGTTGAGCATCAGCAGCGGTTTGCGCCCATATCTGTCGGCCAGCATGCCGAACAGGAACGCGCCGATGAATCGCGTGGCCAAGGTCAGGAACAGCGCCTTGGAGACCGCCGGGACATCGGTATGGAATTCAGCGGCGATATCGGTGAGCAGGAATGTCAGAAGGAAGAAATCAAAAGCGTCGAGCGTCCAGCCCAGGAAAGATGCGAGTACGGTTTTCTTCTGCTCCGAGGTGAGACTCAAATCGCTGCTCCTTTGCATCCGCGAAAGGAACGATATGTTCCATGCAGTGCAAAAAAGAACGGGTTATTTGCCGGTTTCCGATCAACCGGCGGTCACATTTCCGTAAACTCCAAGTCGAGGACCATCAGCCCGTCGGTGCCCCCTTCGAGCGCCGCTACCAGGCGAGCGCCGGCGCGCTGATGCGCCTCGTGCGCCAGATAGGCGTCGCGGGCGGCAGCATCGCGGAAATCGATGGTAAAGCCATGGCCGAAACCGCGCGCGAACGGCTCCGGGCTGACATTGGCGCTGAAATGAACCTTGCCCATGCCGTCGATGGCCGGGCGCAGCGCTTCGAGATCGGCGTGAATCGCGGCGCGCTCGGCGGCGGAGGTGCCGTCGCCGAAGCGGACAAAGACGCGGTGGCGGATCATTGTTCTCCCCTCAAGCCGCCTTATTGCCCTTGAACACGGCCGGCGGCAGCGGCTCGCGTCCGAGGATCAGATCGGCGCCCTTCTCGCCGACCATGATGGTCGGCGCATTGGTGTTGGAGGAAGGGACACGCGGCATCACCGACGCGTCGCAGACCCGCAGGCCGTCGATGCCGCGCAGCCTGAGATCGGGCGCCACCACAGCCATCGCATCATGGCCCATGCGGCAGGTGCCGACGGGATGGTGATCGGTCTTGGACGAGCGGCAGGCATAGTCGAAGAGATCGGCGTCGCTTTGCAGGGCAGGGCCGGGCAGCACCTCGCGCTGCACAAAAAGCTGCAGCGCCTTCTGCCGCATGATCTCGCGCGCCAGCCGCAGGCCCTTGATCGACATGTCGCGATCGTAGGAATTGGACCAGTAGTTCGGGTCGATCAGCGGATGATCGGCGGGATCGTCGCTCTTCAATCGCACGGTGCCGCGCGAGCGCGGGCGCAGGAAGGCGGAGTTCAGCGTCACGCCGGGATTCTTCAGTTTTTCGACGCCCGCCTCAATGCCGGAGCCGAGACCGAGATGGAACTGGATGTCGGGCGAGGCGGCGGTCGGATCGGCGTACCAGAAGCCGCCGGTCTCGAACAGGCTGGAGGCGACGGGGCCCTTCTTCAGAAGCACGTATTGCAGGCCGGCCCACATCGTGCGGTGCAGCTTGGCATAGTTGTCATAGGTGTGGTCGCCGGTGCATTCGGCGATCACGAACAGGTCGAGATGGTCCTGCATGTTGGAGCCGACGCCGGGCAGGTCATGGACCGGCGTGACGCCGACCGACTTCAGATGATCGGCCGGGCCAATGCCGGATTGCATCAAGAGCTTCGGCGAGCCGATGGCGCCGGAGGAGATGATCACCTCGCGTTCCGCGCGCAGGATCGTCTTTTCTCCGCCCGGCTTGTCGACGATCTCGACGCCGATGGCGCGGCCTTTCTCGACGACGACGCGGGTGACGAGCACATCGGTCCTGACCGTCAGGTTCTTGCGGGCGCGGATAGGCTTCAGATAGGCGACCGAGGCGGAGGAGCGCCGCGCGTCCTTCTGGGTGAGCTGGTAATAGCCGACGCCTTCCTGGCTGGCGCCGTTGAAATCCGGATTGAAGGGGATTCCCATCTCCTGGCCGGCGCGGAAATAGGCCTCGCAGATCGGCAGCGGCGAGATCGGGTTGGAAACGCCGAGCGGCCCCTGATCGCCGTGATAATCGTTGGCGAAGCGCTGGTTGTTCTCGGCGCGCTTGAAATAGGGCAGCACATCGCGATAGCCCCAGCCGGCCAAGCCCTCTTCCTTCTCCCAGGCGTCATAGTCGCGGGCGTTGCCGCGCGTGTAGATCTGGGCGTTGATCGACGAGCCGCCGCCGACAACCTTGGCTTGGGTGTACCAGAAGACGCGGTCCTTCATGTGCTTCTGCGGCACCGTCGACCAGCCCCAGGAAGCGATGCCCTTGGTCATCTTGGCGAAGCCTGCCGGCATGTGGATCAGCGGGTGCCAATCCTTGCCGCCCGCTTCGAGCAGCAGGACTGAATTGGTCGGCTCCTCGCTCAGCCGGTTGGCCAGCACGCAACCGGCCGGACCGGCGCCAACGATGATGTAGTCAGCCATGGTTCCACTCACTCACAGGCGAGGCACGGAGAGCGCGCCGTCGACATCGATGACCGATCCGGTTGCAAAGCCGAATTTTCCGCTGGCAAGTGCGGCCACCACAGCGCCGATATCGGCGGCCTCGCCCCAGCGTTTGGCCGGCACCAACCCGCCGTCTATCAGCGCGTCATATTTGGCGGATACGCCTGCCGTCATGTCGGTGCGAATGATGCCCGGCCGCACCTCGAACACGCCGATGTTTTCCGCGGCGAGCCGCAGCGCCAGGTTCTTCACCCACATCGAAAGCCCTGCCTTTGAGATGCAGTAGTCGGCGCGCTCCGGCGAGGCCATTGTCGCGCTGACCGAGGTGATGGTGACGATCGACCTCGCAAAGCTGGCGGGTGTCGCCAACATCGCCTTGGCGACGGCCTGGCTGAGGAACACCGTGCCGCGCAGATTGATATTTAGCGCGTGGTCGAAATTATCAGGCTTCAATTCCAGAAGATCGCCGCGCACGACGGCGCCTATGCCGGCGTTGTTGACGAGGCAATCGATGCTGCCGAAGGCGTCCACCGCCGCCGCGACCAGTTTTGGATGGCCAGCGAGATCAGCGATGTCACAGCTGGCATAGGCGAATTTCGCGCCGCGCGCGGCGATGCTTTCGGCAAGTCCATCGGCCGGCTTGTCCGCAAGGTCGGCAACAAGAATATCGAAGCCGGCATCGGCCAGCGCCTCGGCGCAGGCAAGGCCGATGCCGCGCGCGCCGCCGGTGACGATGGCTGCCGGGCGGGTCATGCCGCGAACTCCGTCTTGCGGATATGGTCTGCCACGCGCAGCGCCTGGGCTGCGATCGACAGCGCCGGATTGACCGCCGCCGAGGTCGGCAGGAAGCCGGCGTCCACGACGAACAGGTTCTTATGGTCGTAAGCACGACAGAACGTATCGAGTGGCGCCGTCGCGGGGTCGTTGCCCATCCGCACGGTGCCGCACTGGTGCGAGGGCGTGCGCTTGTCGAACGGGCGCGACAGCACGATCGGGTAACCGCAGGCGCGGAAGTTTTCGCGCATCACCGTGGTCAGGCCTTCCAGCGACTGCATGTTGGAGCGCCGCCACTGCATGACGATCTCCTTGCCGTCGACCAGGATGCGGCTTTCAGGATCGGGCAGGTCCTCGCACATCAGGTACCAGTCGACGGCGTGGCCGGCCATGAAATCGAGCGCGAATCTTGGCGCCAGCTTCACATTGGCCCGCAGCATGTTGCCGTCGATCTTGCCGAGCAGTTGCACATTGCCCAGCGGCTTGCCGCCCTTGCCGCCCGACAGATAATAGTCGTTGAGCATCAGCGTCTTCTGGTAGACGGCGTCGTTGCGGCGGCGCGGGTCGATCGCCAGCATCGCGCTCGAATTGTGGTTCATGAAATTGCGGCCGACCTGGTCGGAACTGTTGGCGAGGCCTTTGCCGTTTGTCGAGGGCGAGCGCAGCAGGATGACGGCGGAGTTGATCGCGCCGGCCGATAGGATGACCAGCTTCGGCGAGAGCGTCCTTTGCGCGCCGTTCTGCGTGTAATGAATGGCGGCAATCGATTTGCCATCCGGCGAGGCCTCGAGCCAGTCGACATGGGCGCCGGTTTCGAGCTTGATGTTCTTGTCATTGAGCGCCGCCGCCAGAGGCCCGGTCTGGGCGTCGACCTTGCCTTGCCCGGTGTTCGGAAAAGCATCCCAGCCGGTCTTGCCCTCCTTCAGCCAGGCTTCGATGTCGACGCCGAGCGGCAGCGAGGCAGGATGCAGGCCGAGGCCTTTGAGCTCGGCGCGAGCACGCGCGATCGAAGGTTCGTCGGGCACCGGCTTGAAGGCATAAGGAATCGAATGGAACGGCTCGGTCGGATCCTCGCCGAGCGCGCCGCGCACGCGGAAAAGCTGCTCGGCCTTCGAATACCAGGGTTCGAACTCGTCATAGGAAAACGGCCAGGCCGGCGAGACACCGCCGAAATGCTCCAGCTCGGAGAAATCCTCCTTGCGGTAGCGGATCAGCACCGCGCCGAAAAATTTCGAGTTGCCGCCGACATAATAGTAATTGCCGGGGTTGAACGCGGCGCCGCCGGCCTCGCGCCACATCTCCTTCGGCCGGTAATGCCCGTCGACGAAGATCGAGCGCGTCGAGCGCGCATGCGGCGTCGCGGGCAGCGGTTCACCGCGTTCCAGGATCAGGATCGAGGCGCCGCTGCCGGCCAAGCCGGAGGCGATCGTGGCGCCGCCGATGCCGGAGCCGATGATGACGATATCCGGATTTGTCATGGTCTAAAGCGCGTCGTGTTTGAACTGACCGGGACCACGCGCTTTAGATCTTTGTCTTGACGCATGTCGCTGCCCCAAAACCGGATCCACTTTTGGGCGACATGCATCAGAGAATGCGCTTCTCGGTCGCCGGATCGAAGAACACCGCCTTGCTGAGATTGAAGGCCAGCGGCGTGCTGGTGCCGGGCTGGATCCTGGCGTCGGCGCGCAGCCGCGCCA
>NZ_RZST01000399.1:0-4789 GCF_003997575.1 Mesorhizobium sp. M1A.F.Ca.IN.022.07.1.1 | reverse complement strand
CCGGCGCACTCATCCTCGCCTTACTCGTCGCGATCGCGTTGGCAGCGCCGCTGCTCTTTCCGGGCGACCCGCAAGCGATTGCCGGCCCGGCCTTGCTGCCGCCGTTGCAAAATTGGTCGCTGCCGCTCGGCACCGACCGGCTCGGCCGCGACGTGCTGGCCGAACTTTTCCACGGCGCGCGCACCTCGCTGGCGGTTGGACTAGCGGCGGCCGCCGCTGCGCTTCTGGTCGGCGCGGTGGTGGGCACGCTGGCCGGCTTCGCCGGGGGCCTGATCGACGAGGTGCTGATGCGCATCACGGACGCCTTCCAGACCGTGCCGAGTTTTTTGCTGGCGCTGGCCTTCGTCAGCATCGTCGGCCCCTCGCTTGGAGTGGTGATCGCGGCCATCGCGCTCGGCGCCTGGACCGGGCCGGCGCGGGTGGCGCGCGCGGAAGTCCTGTCGATCCGCGAGCGCGACTATGTCGCCGGCGCTCGCGTCATCGGCATGCATCCGCTCGAGATTGCCTTTCGCGAGGTGCTCCCCAATGCGCTGCCGCCGGTGCTGGCGCTTTCCTCGGTGATCGTCGCGGCCGCCATCCTCACCGAAGCAGCGCTTTCCTTCCTCGGCCTCGGTGATCCCAACCGCGTCACCTGGGGCGGCATGATCGCCGAAGGCCGCACTGTCTTGCGCACCGCGCCTTTCCTGTCGATCGTTCCCGGTATCGCGCTGGTGCTGACCGTTCTCGGCATTTACCTCGCCGGCGAGGGCGTGGTGGAAAGCACCGCGGTACGCAGGAGCCTGTCGTGACTGCGCTGCTTTCGATCCGCGATCTGACCGTGCGGTATCGGCGAGACGGCGTCGAGGTAACGGCGCTGAAGGGCATCAGCCTTGATGTGGAAGCCGGGGAACGCCTTGCGATCATCGGTGAGAGCGGCTCGGGCAAGAGCACGCTGGCGCTGGCGGTTGCGGGATTGTTGGCGGAAGCGGCCGAGGTTGGAGGTTCGATCGAGTGGCAGAAACCTCGATCGTCTCACTCCGTGACAGCTTCGCATTTTCAGCCCTTAGGTGGCCGCGACATCGGCTTCGTCTTCCAGGACCCCTCCTCCAGCCTCGACCCGGTGATGCCGGTCGGCAAGCAAATCGCCGAGGTCGCACGCACGCATCTCAACCTCACCTGGCGCGAGGCCTATGCCAAAGCCAAAACCCTGCTCGAGCGCGTCCGCCTGCCCGACTCCGAAGCCGTCTTGCGCGCCTATCCGCACCAGCTGTCCGGCGGCCAGAAGCAGCGCGTTGCAATCGCCGCGGCCATCGCCGCCGCCCCGAAACTGCTGATTGCTGACGAGGCGACCAGCGCGCTCGACACCATCGTCCAGGCCGAGATCGTTTCCCTGATCCGCGGGTTGGTCAACGAGGACGGCCTGACGCTCGCCTTCATCAGCCACGACATCGCGCTCGCCGCCACGCTCGCCGAACGCATCGCGGTGCTGCGTCATGGCGAGTTGGTCGAATTGGGCGACACGGACCAGATCCTCAACGCGCCGCGCCATGCCTATACGCGCACGCTGCTCGATGCCCATCTCGGCCTCGACGCCAAGCCGCTTCTTGACCGGCAAGGCGCCCCGGCATGACCGTGCTCGCCGTCTCCAATCTCTCCAAGCGCTATCGCCACGGCGGCAAACCCTTTGCGGCGGTCGACGATGTCTCGTTTGAGATCGGCCCGGCCGAAACGCTGGCCGTCGCCGGCCCGTCCGGCAGCGGCAAGTCGACCGTTGCGCGGCTGGTACTGCGCCTGCTAGAGCCCGACGCCGGGCGCATCCAATTTGAGGGCGCGGACTTGCTTATCTTGTCGGGCGCCGCGTTGCGCGCCCGCCGTGCCCGCCTCCAGATGGTCTTCCAGGATCCGCTCGCCGCCTTTAACCCGCGCTCCACCGTGGCGCGTGCGCTGGACGATCCGTTGCGCATCCACGGCATCGCCTCGCGCTCGGAGCGCCCGCGCCGCATCGCAGCTCTCTTGGAGCGTGTCGGCCTCGATGCCGGCCTTGCCGCGCGCGCGATCCACGAGATTTCCGGCGGCCAGCGCCAGCGGGTAGCGATCGCCCGCGCCATCGCCACCCGACCGGCGCTGATCGTCCTCGACGAGGCGGTCTCGGCGCTCGACGTTTCGGTGCGCGGACAGATCCTGGACTTGCTGCTCGACCTGCAAAGACAGGAACAGATCGCCTATCTCTTCATTTCGCATGATCTCGGCGTAATCCGCGCCGTCGCGCATCGCATCGTTCTCCTCGATGCCGGCCGGGTCGCCGAGAGCGGCGACGCCCGCACCGTCATCGCCAGCCCGCAATCGGCGGTCGGCAAGGCGCTGGTGGCGGCAACCCCGAGGCTGAATAGGATCAAAACACCATGACCGACTCCGACGCAGCCATTGCCGAAAAACTGTCGCGCGAGCTCGACTCCGCCTTTCGCAACAGGGGCGATCTCTATCGCCTCTTCCTCGATGAGCTGACCGCCGAACTTGGCGCCGAGAAGGCCGAAGCGGTAATGATCCGCACCATCGAAAAGCGCGGCCAGGAAGTCGCAGCGGCCGCTTTCGCCGGTTTCGGCCCCAATGATGCGCTGGCGATCGGCGAAGCGTTCCTTTCCGTCAGCCCGGATGGCGGGCGCATGTATCCGACCGCCGTCTAGCGCGGGCCGGACCGCATCGCTTTCAAGGTGAAGCGCTGCCCGCTGAAGGATGCGTGGGTCGAGGCCGGCGTCGGCGACGAAAAGCTTGCCACGCTCTGCCGCATCGCCGGCGCCTTCGACCGCGGACTGTTCGAAGCAACCGGCGTGCGCTTCGCCAACGTGACCTGGACGCCGGACCACGGCTCCGGCTGCTGCCACGTCGCGCTGACCAACCGCGACACCTAGCGAGCCGACGATTTGACTTTCGGCCGAAGACGTGCAGTTCCGCGCCGGATTCGTCGCCGGCACCGACGGGAAAGTCGGCGCTCAACGCCTGAGGCGATCGCGCATCGCATACCACAGCATGCCGAGCACATAGAGCGGCCCGCGCAGCGCCGTGCCGCCGGGGAACGGCAGCGGCGTCAGCGTCGAGAACAGGTCGAGCCGCGAGGCGTCGCCGGTGATCGCTTCCGCGAGCAGCTTGCCCGACAGCGTCGACAGGATGACGCCCTTGCCGGAATAGCCATGCGCGAAATAGACCTCGCCATAATGCCCGACATGCGGCAGGCGCGACGTCGTCACAGACACGAGCCCGCCCCAGGCATGGTCGATCCGGCACCCCCTAAGCTGTGGGAAGGTCTTTTCCATATGCGGCCGCACGAAGCCGCCAATGTCGGCGGGCGGCGAGGGCGTATAGCGCTCGCCGCCGCCGAACAGCAGGCGGCCATCCGCGGACATGCGGTAGTAATTGACCACGAAAAGCGTGTCCGAAACCGCGGCGTTGGACGGGATGACGTTGCGCGCGCCCAACGGCTCGGTGGCGACGATGTAGTTGCCGATCGGCATGATGCGGCTGTTGACGCGCGGCTCGAGCCCGTTGAGCAGCGCATCGCCGGCCAGCACCACATGCCTGGCACGGACCGAGCCCTTGTCGGTGAACACCCGGATAAAGGGTTCGCGCTCCAGCCGGACGGCGACCGAGTTCTCGTGGATGGTGACGCCAGCGGCAGAAGCGGCCCCAGCGAGCCCCAGCGTGTAGTTCAGCGGATGCATGTGTCCGCCGAGCGTCTCGAAGGATGCACCGAGATAAGGCGTATCGACCATGCGCCGCGCCTCCGCCGCCGACAGGATCTCGACATGCGGGAAGTCCATCACCTTGGCGAGGCACTCGGCCTCCTCCTCGAATTCGCGCATGTCGGAGCCGTTGACCGCGCCGACCAGATGGCCGGTCAGCCGCAAGTCGCATTCGATGCCGTGGCGCTCGATAATGTCGAGCACCAAGCTTCGCGCCTCGAAGGCGAGGTCGAACAGCGCCTTCGCCCGCTCCGGCCCGAACGCCCTAACCAACTCCTTGGCGCCCTTGCGCAGACCGGGGATTATCTGGCCGCCATTGCGCCCAGAGGCACCCCAGCCGATCTTGCCGCCTTCGAGCAGCACCACTTTAAGGCCGCGTTCGGCCGCATGGAGCGCCGCCGAAAGCCCGGTGCAGCCGCCACCGACGACCACCAGGTCGGCTTCTGCATCGCCGGTAAGCGCCGGATGGTCCGGCGCCGGATTGGCAGTCGCCACATAATAGGATTTGCCGATATCAAGACCGGAATTGAAACCCGTCGAAGCCATGGTCACACCTTGAGCAGCAGATGGTCGCGTTCCCACGACGTCACCACGGTCTGGAACAGGTCGAGCTCTACGCTTTTCACGCGCAGATAGGTTTGGAAGAAATCCTCCCCGAGCAGCACCCGCACCGGCTCGCAGGCGGCGAAACGGTCGAGCGCTTCCTCCATGGTCTTGGGCAGCGTGCTCTGGCTGCGATAGGCGTTGCCGAAGGCCTCCGGCGAGCGGGCCAGCTTCTCCTCGACGCCGAGATATCCGGCGATGAGCGAGCCGGCGATGGCGAGGTAGGGATTGGCGTCGGCGCCGGGCAGCCGGTTCTCCACCCGCCGCGCGGCGCGCCCGCCCATTGGCACCCGCAAGCCGCAGGAGCGGTTATCATGCGACCATTCGATATTGGCGGGCGCGCTGTGGCCCGGCCGGATGCGGCGATACGAGTTCACGTTCGGTGCAAACAGCGGCATGATTTCAGGCACGTATTTCTGCAGGCCGCCGATGAAGTGCGCGAACATTTCTGTGTCCTCGCCGTCTTTGCC
>NZ_RZST01000398.1:0-4796 GCF_003997575.1 Mesorhizobium sp. M1A.F.Ca.IN.022.07.1.1 | reverse complement strand
CCGCGGCGGCATCCACAATTCGGTGACGCGCACCGTGCTCAAGCCGACGCATATGATCGGCGGCTACGTCCATCAAGCCTACGGCTTCAACTACTACGGAACCGTAGGCTCCAACCGCGACGAGTTCATCGTGGTCCGCAAGATGGCGGCCGTCGACTGGCTCGAGGAACCCCTGCAAGCCCAGGCTCCCAAGGAGGCCGCAGAATGAAGATACGCGCTCAGATCGCGATGGTGCTGAACCTCGACAAATGCATCGGGTGTCACACCTGCTCGGTTACCTGCAAGAACGTCTGGACCAACCGGGAAGGCGTCGAATACGCATGGTTCAACAATGTCGAGACCAAGCCGGGCGTCGGCTATCCCAAGGAGTGGGAGAATCAGCAGAAATGGAACGGCGGCTGGCGGCGCAGGAAAAACGGCAAGATCGAGCCGAAGATTGGCGCCAAGTGGCGCATCCTCGCCAACATCTTCGCAAACCCTGATCTGCCGGAGATCGACGACTACTACGAGCCGTTCACTTTCGACTACCAGCATCTGCACACGGCGAAGGAATCGAAGGCTTTCCCCACGGCCCGGCCGCGCTCGGCCATCACCGGCGAGCGGATGGAAAAGATCGAATGGGGCCCGAACTGGGAGGAGATCCTCGGCGGCGAGTTCGAGAAGCGGTCGAAGGACGTGAACTTCGAGGGCGTCCAGAAGGACATCTACGGCCAGTTCGAAAACACTTTCATGATGTATCTGCCGCGATTGTGCGAGCACTGCCTCAACCCGGCCTGCGCGGCGGTGTGCCCGTCGGGCGCGATCTACAAGCGCGAAGAGGACGGCATCGTCCTGATCGATCAGGACAAGTGCCGCGGCTGGCGCATGTGCGTCTCCGGCTGCCCCTACAAGAAGATCTACTACAACTGGTCGTCGGGCAAATCGGAGAAGTGCATCTTCTGCTATCCGCGCATCGAGGCGGGGCAGCCGACGGTCTGTTCGGAAACCTGCGTCGGCCGTATCCGCTGCCTCGGTGTGATCCTTTACGACGCCGACCGTATCGAGGCGGCCGCCAGCACGCCGCAGGAGAAGGACCTCTATCAGGCGCAGCTCGACGTTTTCCTCGATCCGAACGATCCGGCCGTCATCGCCCAGGCTCGTGCCGACGGGATTCCCGACAACTGGCTGGAGGCGGCCAAAGTGTCGCCGATCTGGAAGATGGCGATGGAGTGGAAAATCGCTTTTCCGCTTCACCCGGAATACCGCACCTTGCCGATGGTCTGGTACGTCCCGCCGCTCTCGCCCATCCAGTCGGCGGCAGCCGCCGGCAAGATGGGGCTGGATGGCGACATGCCCGACGTGCGCAGCTTGCGCATCCCGCTCCAGTATCTCGCCAATCTGCTAACGGCGGGCAATGAGGAGCCCGTGGCTCTTGCGCTCGAACGCATGCTGGCGATGCGAAGCTACATGCGGGCAAAGACGATCGACGGCCGCCTCGACGAGTCGATCGCGACGCGGGTCGGCCTGACAGGCATGGCCATCGACGAAATGTACAAGGTGATGGCGATCGCCAACTACGAGGACCGTTTCGTCATCCCGACGGCGCATCGCGAATGGAGCGAGGATGCCCAGGACATGCGAGGCTCCTGCGGCTTCTCCTTCGGCAACGGCTGCTCGGGCGGTTCGACGGAGACGAACCTCTTCGGGACCAAGCAGACCAAGCGACCGACCAACCCGATGGAGATCGCGTGATGGCGGCGCCGCTCTCGAACAGGACCTTCAAGGCGCTCTCGGCGCTCCTTTCCTATCCAACCGAGGAACTTTGCGCGGCGATCCCGGAAATCGCCTCGGCGATTGCGGCCGAGGGATTGGTGTCGGACGAAGCAGAAAAGCAGTTGCAGACCTTGCATGCCGATCTGGCCACCCTGGATCTCTACGATCTCCAGGAGCGCTACGTCGAGTTGTTCGACAAGACGCGCCGCCACTCGCTGCATCTCTTCGAACACATCCACGGCGAGAGCCGCGATCGCGGCCAGGCGATGGTCGATCTGGTCGAGCACTACCGGCGTGGCGGGCTTCTCGTCGCGGCAAACGAATTGCCTGATTTCATCCCGCTTTTCCTGGAGTTTCTTTCTGCTCGTCCTCTCGAAGAGGCGCGCGGCCTGCTCGATGAAACCGCCCATATCTTCTCATTGCTGGAAGAACGGCTCGCCAAGCGCAACGCAGGCTATGCCGCCGTGTTCACTGCCATAAGCTCGATTGTCAGCGAACCGGTCGTGGTCGTGTGCCCTGCCGAAATCGACGAGCCCGACGACCTTGCAGCCATCGACGCCGCCTGGGAGGAGACCGCCGTCGCATTAGGTCCCGGAAATGCGAACGACGGCTGTTCCGTCGACCGGCTGAGAATCCAGATGCGCGCCGCTAATCGCGATGCGCGCAATAGTGCGGCCTGACGGAGGAAGCCATGTCCAACGCAATTAACGACGCGCTCTTTGGCTGGTATCCCTATCTCTGCCTGACGATCTTCCTGCTAGGCAGCCTGATCCGGTTCGATCGCGAGCAGTATACGTGGAAGACAGGTTCGTCCCAGCTTCTGCGGCGGCGCCAGCTCCGCTGGGGCTCCAATCTGTTCCATGTGGGTATACTGGCGATTTTCGCCGGCCATTTCGTCGGCCTGCTGACGCCGATCTGGGTGTTCGATGCTCTCGGTGTTTCCCACAGCTTCAAGCAGGGATTGGCTATCACCGTCGGCGGCATCGCCGGCATTGCCTGCTTCATAGGCATCGCGCTTCTTGCCCACCGCAGGCTGTTCGACGTACGCATCCGCAACACCTCCGCTCCCGGCGACATCGCGATCCTCCTGCTGATCTGGCTGCAGCTCGCGCTCGGCCTCTCCAGCATCTTCGTCTCGCTCGGTCACATGGACGGCCACGAGATGGTGAAGTTGATGAATTGGGCTCAAGGCATTCTCACCTTGCACCCGGCGGCAGCAGCCTACGTCGCCGACGTCAATCCGATTTTTAAGGCGCATCTTGTGCTCGGCATGACGCTCTTCCTGGTCTTCCCGTTCACCAGGCTGGTTCATGTCTGGAGCGCGCCGGTCTGGTATCTCGGCCGCCCCGGCTATCAGGTTGTTCGCACACGCTTTGCCGAGCGCGGCCTACCCATGCCCAGGCCCGCGATGCAATCGTCCGAACAGGTGCGTCGGCCCGCTGCCGCTCCGTCCCACCAGCCTGCGGAGTAGACCATGGCCGCGCTCGTCATCGATCATTCGGCCGGCCGCAAATCGTCCGGCCACCCGCACGAACACCGCCCTGCAACTCCCGACACAGCACCGTCCCGGGAACGCGTGGCGATGCCGCTGGTCACCGTCAACGGCGTGGCGATATCGCGCAAGGCGATCGCCGCCGAGGTACAAAACTTTCCCGCCCGCAATCCCGGTGAGGGCTGGCGTGCCGCGACCCGCGCGCTCGTCATCCGCGAGCTGCTTCTACAGCAGGCGCGGCGTCTCGATATCAGAGCTGAGCAGCGGGCTGACCCTGATGGGCGCCGGGAGACCATCGAAGATGCGCTGGTGCGTGGTCTGATCGAGCGCGAGGTTCGCGTCCCCGATGCCGATGAGGAGACGCTGCGGCGCTTCTATGAGAACAATCTTCGCCGCTTCGTGACCTCCTCGCTTTATGAAGCCGATCATATTCTTGTTGCGGCCCGCCGCGATGATCGCGAGGCCTTCGCCGCCGCGCGTGAGAAGGCGCTGTCGCTGAGGTCAAGCCTGACGGCGGCCCCGGAGCGTTTCGCGTTACTGGCGCGGGATTGCTCGGAGTGCCCGTCGGGAGCCCTTGGGGGCAGCCTCGGCCAGATCGGGCCGGGCGACACGACGCCGGAATTCGAGGCCGCCCTCATCGATCTCGCCCCAGGCGATATCTCGCCGCCGGTCGAGACGCGTTACGGCGTCCACCTCATCCGCCTGACGCGGCGCATCGATGGCCGCCAGCTTCCATTCGAAGCCGTGCGGGAACGCATCGCCGCCTATCTGGCTGAGCACGTCAGCCGGCAGGCGACGGCACAATATGTGTCTCTCCTTATCGGCCAGGCGGACATCAGCGGAATTGCCATCGACGGCTCGTCCTCGCCGCTGGTGCAGTGAGGAGGACGCGATGCTCGGAGATATCATTGCCTCGCTGGAAGACCCGCAAGCAGCCATCGCTATCGTTGCCGCTTTCGATGAGCCGATCTTGCTCGCGCGCCTTGCCGCGGTCGCCGACGCCTCCGGTCGTCCGCCGGCCGATATCGTCGGCTCGGCCGTTCGCAATTTTGTCGACACCGCCTCCGATGATCTGTGGACACAGCTCATCGGTCTCATGAACCGTGCCCAGGATCCGGGTTTGGCAGCCATGCGGGCAATTCTCGAAAAGACCCTACCTCAAGCGCCAGAGACCTGATGAAGGCCCTGGTCCCACGTCGCGGCTGTTTCCGCCCGAGTGCGCGGATGGTGCCAATCGAAACCGCGCGGCATGCGGGCCGCCGAATTTCAATCTGAAGGAAGTTCCCGATGCAGTGCATTCGTCCTGACTGTCCCATTACCGCAATCGTCTATTCAGACGGTTCGGAATTCGAGGCGTTCCTGCTGGAAATCACCGCCATCATGGCTGAACGAGGCATGCGACTGGCAGGCCTTGTGCAGCGCAGCGAACCGAAACCGGATCGCGTTAAATGTGACATGCATCTGCGGGATCTCGCGACCGGCATGCTCCACGGCATATCCGACGATCGAGGCCCCCATGCCCGTGGCTGCGTCTTGAATACCGATCGTCTGC
>NZ_RZST01000397.1:0-4797 GCF_003997575.1 Mesorhizobium sp. M1A.F.Ca.IN.022.07.1.1 | reverse complement strand
GAACTGCATGTGCATGCGCGCGGCGCCGACCGGCAGGAAAGCCTTGCCCCGGAAGCGATGGACCGGACGGTGACGGCGCTGCGCCGCGCCTGCCCCGGCACGCTGATCGGCATTTCGACCGGCGCCTGGATCGAGAAGGACGACAGGCGCACGATTGCCGCCATCGCCGGCTGGCATGAGCTGCCCGACTACGCCTCGGTCAATCTCAGCGAGGCGGCGGCGCCCGAAGTGATGGAAGCGTTGCGCAACCGCGGCGTCGGCATCGAGGCCGGGCTGGCGTCGATCGGCGATGCGCTCAGGCTGGCCAGCCTCGATCATGGCCGCCGGGTGCTGCGCGTCCTGATCGAGATTTCCGAGCAGACGCTGGAGGACGCCTTTGCCGTCGCCGACGGCATCGAAACGCTGCTGCAACGCGAAGGCATTCACCGCTCGATCCTGCTGCATGGCGAGAACGCGACCGTGTGGCCCTTCGTCGAGCGGGCGGCGGCGCGGAAGTTTTCGACCCGTGTCGGGCTCGAGGACGGTAAGGAGTTGCCTGATGGGACGGTGGCGGACGGGAATGCGGCGCTGGTGAAGGCGGCGGTGAGGATCTATCGCCGGGCTTGACTTGGCTCCTCGCCCCCTGGGGAGGACCCAAGGCCAAAAGTCAGCCGAACTTCGTCAGCGGCTTGGCGGTTATCTCGACCCATTCGCAGCGCCGGCTACGGTGGTAGAAGGATTGGAAGGGCGGCGGGAACGACGGATCCGCGAACGCCCCTACCGGAATTGCAGTTAGGCCGGGCTGCGTGTCGATGCGATAGTGCACTGTGGTCCCGCAATCAGGGCAGAAGCTGTAGGTTATCTGCCCGCCCTGCTCGCCGGTGCGCGTGAACTGCAGCGCGCGCCCGTCTATCGTCACATCGGCCTCGGCAAAGCGCACATTGTAGCTGAAGGCGCTGCCTGTGCGCCGCTTGCAGTCGAGGCAATGACACACCGAGATGCGCACCGGCTCGCCCGCGCAGGTGGCCGACAGCTGACCGCAGGAACATTCGGCGCGTCGCGTGACCATGCTGGCTCCTTTCGACCGAGTCTCGGCACCTTATGCAGTTCGGCGGCGTGGTGAAAGCACCTATCCGCCGAGCGTCGCCTACCCCTGCCAGGCCGTCAGATCCGCCAGTATCCGCGCCTTCACCGCCGGGTCGGCGTAGCTCGCATGCACCGATGTCGCGGCGAGCTGGCGGATGGTTTCACTGTCCCAGGCGAAGGTCTCGGCGCAGGCGGCGTAAGAGGCTTCGAGCGTCGTGCCGAGCAGCGCCGGATCGTCGGTGTTGATGGAGACGGGAACGCCGGCTTTGCGCAGAGCGTCGATCGGATGCTCGGCAAGCGAAGGATAGACGCCGAGTGCGATGTTGGAGATCGGGCAGACGCCGAGCGGAATTCGCCTCTGTGCGAGCAGGTCGACCAGAGCCGGCTCCTCGATCGCGCGAACGCCATGGTCGATGCGATCGGCGCCAAGCAGCTCGATGGCGTCGCGAACGCCCTCGGGACCGCTCGACTCGCCGGCGTGGACGGTGCGTCGCAATCCGGCCGTGGCGGCGCGGCGGAACGCCTCGGCAAAGCGCGGACCGGTGCGCCCGGCGGCCGCCTCGTTGCCGTCGATCGAAAGGGCCACGACGCGCGGGTGCCTGATCCTGCTCAGCAACTCCACCAGTTCGATGGCGTCCTCGGCCGACTGGGTGCGCAGCAGGCTGATGCAGAGCCCGACCGGCGGGTATCCATCCTGCTCGGCCGCCGCGAACCCGGCATCGAAGGCGTCGATCATGCCGGCGATGTTCCGGTGCCAGTGCGGCCAGTGAGTCGGATTGACGATGACATCGGCGTAGCGCACGCCGCTCTTGGCCATGCGCCGCGCAAATTTATAGGCGGTGATGGCCAGCTGCTCGCGCGTACGAAACGTGCCGCACAGCCAGTCGAGCATTTCGAGGAAGCTCTTCAGATCATGCGCCTCGAAGAGCCTGTCGCGCGGCGCGCGCAGCGGGATGCCAGCCTCCTCGCAATTCCTGATCACGTCGTCGGCCTCGAAGCAGCCCTCGACGTGGATGTGCACTTCGGCCTTCGGCAACCCGATATAGTCGGTCAATGAACCCTCCCGAGCTTTGTGGCCGCATCAAATCACGAAAGGCGAGATCAAGGCTTCAAGAAATGATTGAAAGATTTGTGTGATGACAGCCCCCCCGTTGCGGGCCCGTTGCGGGAGGAGATCGGCAGCTTCGGCCTCACTGCGTGTGGGCCCTCAGCTCGGCGCGCTTTTCGTCCGACACCACCGCCAGATCCAGCACCTTCTGCAGACCAGCCGCATGGCGGAAATTGGGCTCGGCCTGCACGCCGCTTTTCACCGCCTCGACGAAGCGCTGGTAGTTGGTCGGCACGGTGCCGGCGTCGAGCTCTTCCCATTTGGCGTCCTCGACATTGGCACCGATGCAGCCCTTCAACATCGAGCCATTGAGATTGTGCACCACCTCGATGCCGCCCTTGTCGCCATAGATGCGCAGCCTGAGCTCGTTGAGATGGCCGCTCGCCCAGCGGCTGGCATGCACCACGCCGAAGGCGCCGTTGGCGAAATCGAGCGTCATGGCGAAGCTGTCATTGGCGTCGAGCTGGTAGTCGCCGATGCGGTTGCCCGGCGCCTTGTCGAAGGCGCGCAGCCGGCAGAATACGTGGTCGATATCGAGGGCGGCGCCATAGCTGGCGAAGTCGAGGATGTGGATGCCGACGTCGCCGAGCACGCCGTTTGAGCCGTGGCCGCGCGAGAGCCGCCAGAGCCACTTGGGGTCGCTTCGCCAGTCGCCCCAGAATTTCGATACCAGCCAGCTCTGCAGATAGGAGGCCTCGACGTGGCGCACCGTGCCGATCTCGCCGGCCTGCACCATTTGTCGCGCCTTCTGCAAAGGCGCGACGTTGCGGTAGGTGAGGTTGACCATGTTGACGACGCCGGCGGCTTCCGCCGCATCGGCCATCTCGCTTGCCTTGCCGAAATTCTCGGCCAGCGGCTTTTCGCAAAGCACCGGCTTGCCGGCGGCGATCAGCGCCATGGTGGTCGGGTGATGGATGCGGTCGGGCGTGACATTGGCGACCGCGTCGAAACCGTCCCAGTCGAGCGCCGCCTCCAGCGAGGTGAAGCGCTTCGGGATCTTGTAGGCGTCGGCATACTCGCCGACGCGGGCTGGATCGACATCAACGGCACCGACGATGTCGACGCCTTCGATAGCGCCGAAGCGGCGGGCATGCTCCTGCGCCATCCAGCCGGTACCGAGTATCAAAAGCCGCATTTTGCTCCTCCAGAGGAATTGGTTCGATTCAATGATATGAGGCGGGCGATCTAATTGTTGCTTGTACGCAATCCCAAACAGAAAACGGTTTAGCGGAAACCAGCCTCGCCGGGCGCATGCAGCTTGCCGCCGCGTTCGACGATCGGCTCCAGCGCCTTCTCCACCGGCACGTTGGGTGCTTTGAGGATGGCGGAATTCCTGCCCTGCGGGTTGTGCGCCCACTTCACTGCGTTGCGCAGCACCTTGTGCACGGTCGCGTCGTGGTAGGTCGGATAGGTTTCGTGGCCCGGGCGGAAGTAGAAGACATTGCCGGCGCCGCGCCGGTAGGTAAGGCCTGAGCGGAACACCTCGCCGCCCTGGAACCAGGAGATGAAGATTGTCTCCAGCGGCTCCGGCACGGCGAACTGCTCGCCATACATCTCCTCGTTCTCGAGCTCGAAATATTCGCCGATGCCTTCGGCGATCGGATGGCTGGGGCTCGTCACCCAGAGCCGTTCGCGCTCGCCGGCCTCGCGCCATTTGAGCGTGCAGGGCGTGCCCATCAGCCGTTTGAAGATTTTCGAGAAATGGCCGGAGTGGAGCACGATCAGTCCCATGCCTTCGAAGACGCGGCGTGCGACGCGCTCGACCACATCGTCGGCCACCGCGCCATGGTCCTTGTGACCCCACCAGACGAGCACGTCGGTCTCGGCGAGGCGGGATTCAGGCAACCCATGCTCCGGCTGCTCCAGCGTCGCGGTCGAGGCGGAGATCGCCTTGTCGGCGTTGAGCGCGTTGGCGATGGCCGTGTGCATGCCTTCCGGATAGATGCCGGCGACCACCTCATTGGTCCGCTCATGGATGTTCTCGCCCCAGACGACAGCGCGAATTGTCATGGATTGCCTCGTGATGTGAGAGGGTGGAGCCGCCCGGCGCAATAGATAGCGTCTTCGGCCGGCATTGGAAGCGGTTTTTGCCCTTCGCTCCGCTGCACATGACGACGAGCCAGAAAGCATCGTTGGCGAACAACCACATACGCCTGTATGCTTCCGCTTTGATTCAACCACCTCCACCCAATTGGCAACCGTCCTTTCCCGTGCGCAATATCAGCTATGGGCGAAGTGCTTATAGGGGCGGCGATTTTTGCTTGTCTGGCCGGGGCGTCGCTGGTCAGCCTGATGGTGCATGAGCGCTTCCCTGCTCACCACCTTGGCGACGATACCAGCGCGGTGGTGCGGCTCGCCGCGAACCTCTTCATGGTGATGTCCTCGCTGGTCCTCGGCCTGATGATCAACTCGGCCAAGAACACGTTCGAATCCATCAACGTCAACGTCCACACCTTCGCCACCGATCTCATTCTGCTCGACAGAACGCTCCGACACTATGGACCGGAGGCGGACGGCGCCCGGCAATCGCTCACCGCCTATGTGCAGCGCGTCGTCGATACCTCGACCGCCGACAGCGACACGACGGTCGCCCCGAACAGGCTGTCGGAACTGCTGCTCAATCA
>NZ_RZST01000396.1:0-4801 GCF_003997575.1 Mesorhizobium sp. M1A.F.Ca.IN.022.07.1.1 | reverse complement strand
CCTGTCCTGCCAGGCCGAGGCGCGCGTCATGCTGCCCCGCCGCAAAGGCTCTATCATCAACATCGCCTCGATGTCCGGCTCGATCGTCAACCGCGGCCTGACGCAGGCGCACTATAATTCGTCCAAGGCGGCGGTGATCCACATGTCGAAGAGCCTCGCCATGGAGTGGGCCGATCGCGGCCTGCGCGTCAATGTGGTGAGCCCCGGCTACACGCTGACGCCGATGAACATGCGGCCGGAGGTCGCCGAGCAGGTCAAGATCTTCGAGCGCGACACGCCGATGGGCCGCATGGCGAGGCCTGAGGAAATGGTCGGGCCGACCGTGTTCCTGGCGAGCCGGGCCGCGAGCTTCGTCACCGGCATCGACCTCATCGTCGATGGCGGCTTCGTCTGCTGGTAGGAGAAAGAAAAAGTGCAGAAGCGTTTCGAAGGAAAGACGGCAATCGTCACAGGCGCCAGCGGCGGCATCGGTGCGGCCATGGCGAGGCGTTTCGCGGCGGAAGGTGCGGCGGTCGTGATCAGCGCCATTGATCCGCGCGTCGACGAGGTCGCCGCCGGCCTGAAGGCTGCGGGCGCGAAGGTCGCCTCGATGCGCATGGACGTGACGAAGAAGGACGAGGTCGAAGCGCTTTACGATCTCGCGGAGAATGAATTCGGTCGGGTCGACATTTCGGTGCAGAACGCCGGCGTCATCACCATCGCCAAAATCGAGGCGATGACGGAATCCGAGTGGGACAAGGTGATGGCGGTGAACACGAAAGGCGTGTTCCTGTGCTGCCAGGAAGCGATCGCGCGCATGCGCAAGCACGGCCAAGGCGGCCGGCTGATCAATACCGCGTCCGGCCAGGCGCGGCAGGGTTTCATCTACACGCCGCATTACGCCGCGTCGAAGTTCGGGGTTGTCGGCATCACGCAGAGCCTGGCCAAGGAAGTGGCCAAGGAAAAGATCACCGTCAACGCCATCTGCCCCGGCATCATCGACACCGACATGTGGGCCTATAACGACACCGCATGGGGCAAGCTGCTCGGCGACTACAAGCCGGGCGAGCTGATGGCGGAATGGGTGAAGAACATCCCGATGGGCCGCGCCGGCAGCGGCGAAGACGTCTCAGGCCTCGTCAGCTTTCTCGCCAGCGATGACGCGGCCTACATCACTGGACAGACCATCAATGTCGACGGCGGCCTGATCATGTCGTGAGAAGGCCTGCGATGCGTTGAGTGACCGCGGCGCCAGCCTCACTGCGACCCAGGCAGCCGGGTCGCGACAGCCGATTTCATCGCAGGTTCTGCGACATAAGACGGCTTGCCGCCGTGATTGCGCTCCTGTATCGCCACCGAATATGTTCACCTCGAGTGAAATAAATCGGCGGAAAGTTGAGGGCGCCATGGCAAAGAAGACGACCGACACCAAGCCTTCCAGCGCTAGCGCCCAAGCCAAGCCGTTGCCGAAGAGCGTCTCGGCGGACGGGCGAACCGTGCGAACCATCCGCGCGCCGCTGACGCAGAATCCGCACGCCGTCCGCGACACGCGCGAGAAAGTGCTGGAGGTGGCGATCGGCCATGAGGTGCGCGCCTTCCGCAAGAAGCTGGGCATCACCGTCGCCGATCTCGCGGCCGCCACCGACATTTCGTTGGGCATGCTGTCGAAGATCGAGAACGGCATCACCTCGCCGTCGCTAACCACGCTGCAGGCGCTGTCGCGGGCGCTCGGCGTGCCGGTCACCGCCTTCTTCCGCCGCTTCGAGGAAGAGCGCGCCGCCGTCTTCGTCAAGGCCGGCGAAGGCGTCGACGTCGAGCGGCGCGGCACACGCGCCGGCCACCAGTACAATCTGCTCGGCCATATCGGCGCCAACACCAGCGGCGTGGTGGTGGAGCCCTATCTGATCACGCTGACCGAGGACTCCGACGTGTTCCCGACCTTCCAGCATGCGGGTATGGAGTTCCTCTATATGCTCGAGGGCGAGGTCGTATACCGGCACGGCAGCAATCTCTATCCGATGAAGCCGGGCGACAGCCTGTTCTTCGACGCCGATGCGCCGCATGGGCCGGAAGAACTGACACAGCTGCCGATGCGCTATCTCTCCATCATCTGCTATCCGCAGAACAGCACGACCTGACCAACCCGAACCCGGACATCGTTCGGTGACGCATTCGTCGAAGGTCCGACCTCGCGAAGCATTTCCGTGGCATTTCCACCAGCTCGTGCCGGCGTTGTGCCGTCCGCGGTAATTTTCCTGCAGGCAAATAGTTTTATCCACAGGCAATCCTGCGGCGGACCCCCAAACCGTTTACCGAACGGAAAACTGGCTTGACAACTTCGCGGTTCGGGCAGAACTTATGAAAAAAATTTCACTCTGTTGAAAGAGTGGACGCCCGGTCGATTGCGGGGCCGGACGTCGAGAAAAGGGGAAAAACCGATGTCCGACCTTAAGCAGCGCATCGAAGCGCTGTACCGTTCCGACGTGCGCGGATCCGTGCTCCTGATCGTCTGCCTTTGGGCGACGATCCTCTTCGTCCTCTTGATGACCTGGGCCTACATCCCCGACAGCGGGATCAAGCTCGTGGTGGTGATCGCCGCGGCCGCGGTGCTGATCTTCAACACCGCCGCCATCCTGGCGATGCTCAACCACTACAAGGAAGACAAGGATTTCATCTACGGCCTCGACATCAAGAACGCCGATGCGTTCCGCAACCGCCAGTCCTGAAGGGAAAAAGCATGTCCCGCTACATTCCGCCGGAGCAGAGCAAGGCCGGTCAGGTCTTCGACATCGCCGTCGTCGTCGTCGCCATTTTCGTGGCGCTTTGGTTGCCGCTGAAACTCGGCCTCGCGGGTGCTGCGAAATCGATCGACGTGCTCGACGCCAAGACCTGGGAAGCGCTCGGCCAGAACGCGACCATGGCCTCGATCTGGGAAAAGCTCGGCTACACGCCGGAGACCGCCCACGACATCATCCAGAACCGCTTCCACTACATCATCGACTGGCCGACGCTGATCATCATGGCGGTGGTGCTGATCGCCTATTTCGTCTTCCTGTTCCGCGCCTCCGATCGCGAATATCGCGAGGTGATCAACGAGAAGTTCGACGGCAAGTAACCCGGGAACACGATCATGTGGATGACAGTCTCTTACGCATGTTGGGGCATCTCGATCCTGCTCGCGCTGTGGATGCTCTACGACTGGTTCAAGGTCGACACGACCTATTCCGAGGAGACGCTGACCTCCTCGCGCGAAGGCGAGCTTGAAGCCGTCTCCGAAAAGCACCGGATCTGAGTGGAGCCTCACCAATGACAGTCGCGGTTGAAACGAGAGAAACGGTGGTCCACGGCGACCGGGTCTCGCTGCTACGCGTGCTCGGCCCCGCCCATGTCTGGGCGCTCGGCGTCGGCATCGTGCTGGTCGGCGAGTTCACCGGCTGGAATTTTGCCGCCGACAAGGGCGGCGCGCTCGCCGCGCTGATCGTCTGCTGGATCGTCGGACTGCTCTACACCTCGGTCGCCATGATCGATTCGGAAGTGACGTCGACGGTCGCCGCCGCCGGCGGCCAGTACGCGCAGGCCAAGCACATCGTCGGGCCACTGATGGCTTTCAACGTCGCGCTGTTCCTGGTCTTTGCCTACACGATGCTCGAAGTCTCGGATGCGATCCTGCTCGGCGACACCATCGTTGCCAAAGCAGGTGTCGAGGGATTGACCCACAATTCCTTCATCGCCGCCACCATCGTCGTGCTGGCATGGCTCAACTATCGCGGCGTGCTGATGACGCTCAACGTCAACTTCGTCATCACGGCGATCGCCTATATCTCGATCGTCATCCTGTTCTTTTCGGTCAGTCCATGGACGCAAGGGGCGGTGCTGAAGCTCAACGAACTGGTCACTCCCGGCAACGCGCTGCCCTATGGCTGGATCGGCGTGATCGCCGCCTTCCAGTTCGGAATCTGGTACTATCTCGGCATCGAGGGCACCACGCAAGCGGCCGAGGAAGTGCGCTCGCCGGCGCGTTCCCTGCCCTATGGCACGATGGCCGGCATGATCACGCTTCTGATCGCCGCCGCCATGACCTGGTATGTCTGCGCCTCGCTGATGCCGTGGGAATATCTCGGCATCACCTATTATCCGCTCTGGGACGCCGGCAAGCTGACCGGCAGCCCGCTGCTCGAGAACCTGCTCTTCATCGCGACGCTGCTTGCAGCCCTTGCCTCGGCCAATGGCTGCATCAATGACGCCGCCCGCGCCTGGTTCTCGCTCGGCCGCGACCGCTACCTGCCGAGCTGGTTCTCGGCGGTGCATCCGAAGTATCGCACGCCCTATCGGTCGATCCTGTTCCTGCTGCCGATCGCGCTGGCCTTCGCCTTCATCGCCGATCTCAACCAGGCGATCACCTTCTCGATCCTGTCGGGCGTGCTGCAATACACCTTCATGAGCATCAACATCATGATGTTCCGCAAGAAGTGGCCGCTCGGCTCGATCCGCCGTGGCTACACGCATCCCTTCCATCCGCTGCCGGCGATCGTGCTGTTCTGCCTGTGCGTGGTGACCTTCTTCGCCATCTTCCTCGGCTTCGGCTCGCAGCTGATCGCGATGATCGCCTTCTACTTCCTGATCTCGCTGTGGTTCCACTTCTACCGCTACAAGTTCGTGCGCCGCGGCGACCAGTTCACCATGCCCTGGCCGAAGCCGCAGGGCTATTGAACGGAAAAAGACCCGCCGCTTGGCGGCGGGTCTTGGCGTATCGAGATGTCTGAGTTGACGTCAGTCTTGTTTGCCGGGGCGATCGTATTTGCGGTCGTCCTTCACCTTGCCT
>NZ_RZST01000395.1:0-4833 GCF_003997575.1 Mesorhizobium sp. M1A.F.Ca.IN.022.07.1.1 | reverse complement strand
GGCATGGACATGGACGAGACAAAAATCCTGATCGTCGGCGGCGGTTCGGGCATGGGGCTGGCGCTTGCCAGGCGCTGCCTCGACGAAGGCGCCGGCGTCATCATCGCCGGGCGTAATGCAGCGAGGCTGAACGCCGCGCGCGATGAGCTCGATCGCCCGGCCGCGCTGGCAACGGCGATGGTTGACATCAGCCGCGAGGCCGAGGTCGCGGCGCTGTTCGCGCGCATCGGCCGGCTCGAGCATATCGTCAGCACGGCGGCCGATATCGAATGCGCCTACCGGCTTTTGCCCGAGATCGAGCTGTCGGCGGCGCAAAAGGTTGTCGACAGCAAGTTCTACGGGCCGCTGCTGTTGGCCAAGCATGGCGCGCCGAAACTTTCGGCCAATGGTTCGCTCACCTTCGTCTCCGGCATTGCCGCCTACCGCCCGGCCGCGCGCGGCTCGGTGGCCGCGGCCGTCAACGCCGGGCTCGAAGGGCTGGTGCGGGCCTTGGCGATCGAGCTGGCGCCGATCCGAGTCAATGCCGTCTCGCCCGGCTGGGTCGACACGCCGATCTGGCAATTCGTTGCCGGCGATGCGAAGGACGAGACGCTTGCCGCGATGGCGAAGCGCCTGCCGGCGGGACGGGTCGGACGGCCGGAAGACATTGCGGACGCGATCCGCTTCCTGATGGGCAACGGCTTTACGACGGGAACGACGCTGCATGTCGAGGGCGGGCAGCGGCTGGTCTGACGATCGCGAAGTTTTCGCCCATCGCCGCGAGCAAGAGCTTCAGCGCCGGCGGCTGGACGCGCCGGCGCCGCCAGATCATGACCAGCTCCGCCGAGCGGATCGGGCCCGGCCATGCGATCTCGGCCACCTCGCCGCGATCGAGCGCCGCGGCGACCGCCAGCCGCGGCACAAGGCCGAAGCCGGCGCCGGCCGCCACCAGGCCGGCGATGGCGTCAATGCTGCCAGCCTCGGCCGCGAGCTTCGGTCCGCCGAGGCCCGCCTCGGTGAAGGCCCTGTCGACCATGGCGCGGTAGACGCATCCGGTTTCGGTGGCGACGAAGCGCTTTTCGGCAAGCTCCCCCAGATCGACATCCGCCCGGTTCTCGCCCGGCGGCGCGATCAGCACCAGTGGCTCGGCCGCGACGGGGCGCCTGGCGAAGCGCTCGTCGGGCTCGCTGGCGCCCGGTCTGTCGAAGCAGAAGGCGAGGTCGATCCCGCCCTCTCCCAGCCTGCGGCGCAACTCGCCGCTGCCTGCGATTTTCAGCCTGATGTCGATGTCGGGATGAACGGCCTGGAAACCGGCGAGCCAGCCGGGAAGTTTTGCCGAAGCGATCGTCTCGAGCGCGCCGAGCGTGAGGCTGCCGGCCGTCTCGGCCTTGGTGGCATCGATGGCGGCCCGGGCGTCGTCGGCGAGCGCCAGCAATTCCTCGGCGTAAGGTTGCAGCGCCTCGCCGGCCGGCGTCAGGTCCAGCCCTTGCCGCGACCGTATGAACAGCGTCGCGCCCAGCTCGGCCTCGAGCGCCTGGATCTGGTCGCTGACGCTCGACTGTGCGAGATTGAGCTCGCCCGCCGCGCGCGTGACCTTGCGTGTGCGCGCGACCGCGAGAAAGGTCTTCAGCAGCCTTGGATGCACGTTACTGCAGCTGCGGCTTCTTGAGGAAGGAGTTGCGGTCGGCCGATTTTACACGAAGCCAGGTCTCACGGCCGTCGCGCACGACGCGCAACGGAATTTCCGCGCCGGCCGGGTTCTGCCAGAGTTTTCGATAGAAGTCGGCGAGACCGTCAACCTCGCCGTCGCGCACGTCGGAGATGATGTCGCCTTGGCGAAGGCCAGCCTTTGCCGCGGGACCACCTTCGGCGACGCTCATCACCACCACCATGCCGTTCGACTCCGCCGAGAAGGCGCCGAGCCACGGGCGCGGCGGCTTGGCGACCTGGCCGCGCTTGACCAGATCGACGAGGATCGGCGTCAGAAGGTCGATCGGCACAATCATGTTGATGTCGGCAACCTCGCCGGCGCGGCTCATCTGCAGGCGCAGCGAGCCGACGCCGAGCAGCTTGCCGTCACGGTCGAACAGCGCAGCACCACCCCACGACGGATGCGCCGGCGCGGTGAAGATCGCCTCGTCGATGAGATATTCCCAATAGCCGGCGAATTCCTGCTTGGTGACGATGTAGGCGTCGACCTGCTGGCCGATGCCGTCGGCAAGCGTCACGGCGTCGCCGATATTGGCCTTCCTGGCATTGCCGAACTTGACTGCCGGCAGCCCGAGCGGCGCCAGCGCCTGCACCAGGCCGAAGCCGGTCTCCTGGTCATAGGCCAGCGCATGCGCCGCAACCACGCGGCCGTCCTGGTCGGTCAGCCAGACCTCCTCGGCCTCGGTGATGAGATAGCCGATGGTGAGAACCAGCCCGCTGTCGCGGATCACCACGCCGCTGCCCTCACGGCGCGTGCCCAGCGCATTGGCGGTGAAGGCGTCGTCCGGAACCGTGGCGCGCACGGCCACGACGGAGCGCGAGATTTTTTCGATGGTCATCGTCGATCCTGAATTACGGGTCTTTTTCTATAAGTATGGCCAAAGGGACGCGGTGCAAGGGCATCTGTCCCTGACGGAGAAGGCGGGGCGCTGCTGGCCCAAGCGTTAGTTCAACGAAATTTGAACTTTTTTCTTTGACGCCCGCGCAACCGCACCTAAATCTTGCGCCAACGAACCCCGCACCCCGCTCACAGGAACAAGGCCTCCCGAGATGAACCAGTACAACCCGCCGAAAGTCTGGACCTGGAACAAGCCGAATGGCGGCACCTTCGCCTCCATCAACCGGCCAGTCGCCGGGCCGACGCATGAGAAGGAATTGCCTGTCGGCAAGCATCCGCTGCAGCTCTATTCGCTGGCCACGCCCAACGGCCAGAAGGTGACGATCATGCTGGAGGAGTTGCTGGCGCGCGGCCACAAGGGCGCCGAATACGACGCCTGGCTGATCCGCATCAATGACGGCGACCAGTTCGGCTCGGGCTTCGTCGAGGTCAACCCGAACTCCAAGATCCCGGCGCTGATGGACCGCAGCGAGCCGAAGCCGGTGCGCGTGTTCGAGTCGGGCTCGATCCTCACCTATCTGGCGGAAAAATTCGGCGAGTTTCTGCCGACGGAGCGTGCAGCGAGGGCCGAAACCTTCTCGTGGCTGTTCTGGCAGATGGGCTCGGCGCCCTATCTCGGCGGCGGCTTCGGGCATTTTTACGCCTATGCGCCGGAGAAGATCGAATACGCCATCGACCGCTTCGCCATGGAAACCAAGCGGCAGATGGACGTGCTGGATCGGCGGCTGGCCGAAAGCGAGTATCTCGCCGGGCCGGATTACACCATCGCCGACATGGCGGTCTGGCCCTGGTATGGCGGGCTCGCCAAAGGCCGCAGCTACAACGATGCCGCGCAGTTCCTCGCCGTGCATGAATACAAGCACGTGCAGCGCTGGGCCGACGCGATCGACGCCAGGCCGGCGGTAAGGCGCGGCCGCATGGTCAACCGCATCTCCGGCGATCCGGCCTATCAGTTGCACGAGCGCCACGACGCCAGCGATTTCGAGACGAAGACGCAGGACAGGTTGCAAGCGGCGGAGTGAGCTGCTGATCTCCCCGCCTTGCGTGGGAGATGGCCGGCAGGCCAAAGCGGTTCGCTGCGCGTGGAGCGCCGACGCCCGACGAACAACAAGAGGGCAAGTTGGCGCATCGTGCGCGCCGACCCCCTCTGTCGCCTTCGGCGACATCTCCCCCTCGAGGGCCCTTAAAGGGGGAGATCAGCTACCTCCCGTAGGTATACGTCACACTGGCCTCCGCCAGCGCCTGGCTCTTCGCCGCGACCGACACCATTTCGGGCGACGGATTTTCCGGCGTGCGCAGCTTTGCCTCACTCAGCGCATAGAGCGTGAAGACATAGTGGTGCGTGCCGCTGCCGGGCGGCGGACATGGGCCGAAATAGCCGGTGCGACCGACGCCGCCCGTGCCGGACACTGTGCCCTTCGGCAGGCGCTTGCCGCTTTTGGAGCCGGCGCCCTCGGCGAGGCCCTTGGCGCTTGCCGGGATGTTCCAGGCAAGCCAATGCCAGAACCCCTTGCCGTCGTTGGCATCGGGATCGAACATGGTGAGCGCGTAGCTCCTGGTGCCCGCCGGTGGGTCCTTCCAGCCAAGCGCGATCGAGACGCTCTTGCCGCCGCATCCGGGCTTGTCGCCGAGATATTTTGCGTCCCACTTGTCGTTGTAAACCGATGGGCTGGAGATCTCGAAGGCGGATGCCTGGGTGGCGAAGGCAGCGAAGGCAAGTCCAATCAGGCTGAGGCGCGAAGTCATGGCTTCACTCCTTCTACTTGGATTGCCCAAAGTCTATCCGAAAGGCGCGCCGGAGCCGAGCAACTTTGCGTGACGGCCGGCAGGCGCCGGAGCTGCCGATTTCCCCCACAAGGAGGAGTTCCGGAGCACTGCCGACGAGCAGTGTCACGCGCGGCGGCGAGTCCATACTACCCCCTCTCGCCAACGCGGGCGACCCGATTTGTCCTTGCGGCCCTTCCTAAAGGTGCCGCCACCCGATCTTGCCGTTAGGCCAACAGAGCTATGCGGTTCTTCACGAATTTTTTCAGCCGGAACATCCCCTGGAAAGCTCCGTTGGAAACTTAGTCAACGATGCAAACCAATGGAGATTTCCTGATGATGAAGAAGATTCTCGCAGCTTCCGTTCTTACCCTGGCGCTCGCGACCTCGGGCGCCATGGCTCAGACAGCCGGTGCAAGCGGCGACGCCAGCGGCAGCGTTTCGGGCGGCGTCTCGGGCACGACTGGCGGCGCCTCGGGCAG
>NZ_RZST01000394.1:0-4866 GCF_003997575.1 Mesorhizobium sp. M1A.F.Ca.IN.022.07.1.1 | reverse complement strand
CGCCTTGGCGCCGGCGGTGCCGACGCCGCGCCAGGCGTCGAGGATGTCGGCCGGAATCTCGAAGGGCGGCGATTCCCAGTTGAAGAATTTGCGGGCGCCGGCGATTTCGTCGGCGCCGAGCGGCGAGCCATGCGCCTTGTTGGTGCCGGCCTTGGTCGGGGCGCCGAAGCCGATGGTCGTCTTGCAGGCGATCATCGTCGGCTTGTCGGAATGGCGGGCGGCTTCGATGGCATAGGCGATGGCTTCCGGATCGGTGCCGTCGATGTGGCTGGCGTTCCAGCCGCTGGCCTGGAAGCGGGCGACCTGGTCGGTGTTGTCGGCGAGCGAGACCGGGCCGTCGATCGAGATGTTGTTGTTGTCCCAGAAGACGATCAGCTTGTTGAGCTTGAGATGGCCCGCGAGCGCGATGGCTTCCTGGGAGACGCCTTCCATCAAGCAGCCGTCACCGGCCAGCACATAGGTGTAGTGGTCGACAAGGTCGTTGCCGAAGGCGGCATTCATGATGCGCTCGCCGAGCGCGAAGCCGACCGAGTTGGCGAGGCCCTGGCCGAGCGGACCGGTGGTGGTCTCGATGCCGGCGGCATGGCCGTATTCGGGATGGCCGGCGGTCCTAGATCCGAGTTGGCGGAAATTCTTGATCTGGTCGATCGTCATGTCCTCGTAGCCGGTGAGGTACAGGAGCGAATAGAGCAGCATCGAGCCGTGGCCGGCCGACAGGATGAAACGGTCGCGGTCTGCCCAGTGCGGGGCCTTGGCGTCGAATTTCAGGAAGCGGGTGAACAGCACCGTAGCGATGTCGGCGCAGCCCATGGGCAGGCCGGGGTGGCCGGAATTGGCCTTCTCGACGGCGTCCATGGAAAGAAAACGGATCGCATTGGCCATCCGATCATGTTGTTCACGCGAGGTCATGCTTCCTCCGGAATAGGGGTTGGAGCCTTGGGAGAGCCCGTGGAAAGGGTGCGCGACACATAGCAGGCGCGGCCTTTGAGTCAACAAATCGGTGCTTTTTTGCCGGCCTTGTGAAGGCGGCGGCGACGCTACATTAGCGTTAGCGGGGGACAGTCGCGAGAGCTTTATTGACGCGCGCTTCACCCGGCGCCTAATCTTTCCGAGATAACGCGTTCTGAACGTGAGCGATTCGGTGACGGGCAGGGCATAGGACGAAGGCCATGACCGGGGAAACGACCCTCAAGGAAGTCATCGCCAGGCTCGGCAAAGCCATGGAGGGACTGGAAAACGCCGTGGCGGCGCGGCTCGAGCATGAGCGCGACTATTCCGAGGCCGAGGCCGAGGTGCAGCGCATGAACGCCGACCGCTCGCGGCTGGCGCAGGAGCTCGACAATTCCGAGGCCCGCGCCGAACGGCTGGAAGATGCCAACAAGGAAGTGTCGCGCCGGCTGGTGACCGCCATGGAAACCATTCGCGCGGTACTGGACAGGTAAGCCAATGGCACAGGTCACCGTTTCCATCGACGGCAAGCAGTACCGGATGGCTTGCGACGAGGGCCAAGAAGAGCATCTGATCGACCTCGCCGAGCGCTTCGACCGGTATGTCATGCATTTGAAGGATTCGTTCGGCGAGATCGGCGACCAGCGGCTGACCGTCATGGCCGGCATCATGGTGATGGATGAGCTTTCGGAGCTCAACAAGCGGGTCAAGGGCATGGAGAGCGAGGTGCTGACGCTGCGCAAGACGCGCGACGAGGCGCTGACCAAGGCCGACAAGAGCGACAGCGTGCTGACGACCGCGCTCGCGGCACTTGCGCAGCGCATGGAAGACCTTGCGACGACGCTGGCGGTGAAGAAGGCTTAAGCCGCCAATCCCCTGCGTCCGCTATGGAAATTCTGGCGTCTTTTCCAGGAAAAGCAGAAATTTTTCCATCGTTCCGATCACGCTTGCAGACACAAGCCTTTTGAACCGTTCCTTCCGGCGGTATAGAAGCTGACACGCGCCGATGGGGTTAGCCCAGGCCGGCGCCATGTCACAGGGTAGGGAGCACGCGATGAGCCTTCGTATCAACGATATCGCGCCGGATTTCACGGCCGAGACTACGCAAGGGACGATCAATTTCCATCAATGGATCGGTGACGGCTGGGCAGTGCTCTTCAGCCATCCGAAGAACTTCACGCCGGTTTGCACGACCGAGCTCGGCACGATGGCCGGGCTCGAGGGCGAATTCAAAAAGCGAAACGTCAAGATCATCGGCATTTCCGTCGATCCGGTGTCGAGCCACGACAAATGGCAGGCCGACATTAAGACAGCTACCGGCCAGACGGTGAACTATCCGCTGATCGGCGACAAGGATCTCGCCGTCGCCAAGCTTTACGAGATGCTGCCGGCGGGCGCCGGCGAGAGCTCTGAAGGGCGCACGCCGGCCGACAACGCCACGGTGCGCTCGGTCTACGTCATCGGCCCGGACAAGAAGATCAAGCTGGTGCTGACCTATCCGATGACCACCGGCCGCAACTTCGATGAGATCCTGCGCGTCATCGATTCCATCCAGCTGACGGCCAAGCACCAGGTGGCGACGCCGGCAAACTGGAAGCAGGGCGAGGACGTGATCATCACCGCCGCCGTCTCCAACGAGGACGCGATCAAGCGCTTCGGCGCCTACGAGACGGTGTTGCCGTATCTGCGCAAGACCAAGCAGCCGACAGCGTGAGCTTTCCTTCTTCCCCGTTCCACGGGGAGAAGGTGCCCGAAAGGCGGATGAGGGGTGGCGCGGCGTTCGGTGATTACCGCGTCAACGGACGTTGTCCTGACGTGATAAGCTCGTAATCTCGGCGCTGCCCCTTATTGTCCTGCCGGACATTTCTCCCCGTATAGTGACGGGGAGAAAGGGGCGAACCACAGCTTTCGCCAATCGCGGGCGTTGTAGGGCCAAATAAAAACGGCGGCGCCAGATCCCGGCGCCGCCGTTTTGTCTTTGCGTAATGCCTCGAGCTTTTACGCCGCCGGCTGCGCTTCGATGGTGCGCAGCGCCTGATTTTGACGCTTGGCCGCGGCCTTGACCGCGTCCTGCACCTTCTCGAAGGCGCGCACCTCGATCTGGCGCACGCGCTCGCGGCTGATGTCGAACTCGGCCGACAGCTCTTCCAGCGTCAGCGGCTCTTCGGCCAGACGACGCGCCTCGAAGATGCGCCGCTCGCGGTCGTTGAGCACCGACAGCGCGCCCGACAGCATCGAGCGCCGGTTTTCCAGCTCGTCCTGCTCGATCAGCATCTCTTCCTGGCTTTCGTGATCGTCGACCAGCCAGTCCTGCCATTCACCGGACTCACCTTCGCTCGCCCTGATCGGGGCGTTGAGCGAAGCGTCGCCCGACAGGCGACGGTTCATCGACACCACTTCGGCCTCGGAAACGTTGAGACGCGTGGCGATCTCGGCAATCTGGTCGGGCTTGAGGTCGCCGTCGTCGAGCGCCTGGATCCGGCCCTTCACCTTGCGCAGGTTGAAGAACAGGCGCTTCTGGTTGGCGGTGGTGCCCATCTTGACCAGGCTCCACGAGCGCAGGATGTATTCCTGGATCGAGGCCTTGATCCACCACATAGCGTAGGTGGCGAGCCGGAAGCCGCGCTCCGGTTCGAATTTCTTGACAGCCTGCATGAGGCCGACATTGCCTTCCGAGATCACCTCGCCGATCGGCAGGCCGTAGCCGCGATAGCCCATGGCGATCTTGGCGACGAGCCGCAAATGGCTGGTGACGAGCTTGTGCGCGGCGGAAGTGTCCTGATGCTCGGCATAACGCTTGGCGAGCATGTACTCTTCCTGGGGCTGAAGCATCGGAAAGCGACGGATTTCTTCCAGGTAGCGGGCGAGACCGCCTTCACCGGAAACGATACTGGGTAGTGACTGGGCCATGATAGCGCCCCCTCTCTATTGGAGTGATGCCCCCGTAACGCGGCGGGCATGTGACGCGAATGCCAATCGGCTCACTCGCGGCAACTGCTGTATATAGGAACAAAACCAGAAAGGACAGGCATTTGTTCAACACGAAACAGTGTGTCACGCTGAAGTGAACAACGCCAGTCAGGTTTTTTGATGGCTGGTTTGAAGCGTCTTGATGGCAGTTCAGAGCATTCGAAAGCCGCCGACAAGTTCCTCCATGTCCCTCGGCATCGGCGCCTCGAACCGCATCGGTAGATGGGAAGTCGGGTGTCGGAATTCAAGGAGCCAGGCATGGAGCGCCTGTCTGGAAAATGCCTTGACCTCGCCTTTCAGCGGTTCCGGCAGCCGGTTGGCCTTCGTGCGGAAGGCCTGGCCGTACTCCGGATCGCCGACCACGGGATGACCGATATGCGCCATATGCACCCTGATCTGGTGCGTCCGGCCGGTCTCGAGGCGGCATTCGATCAGACTTGCGGTGGTGAATTCCTTCTGCCGCCCGCCGAAACGCTCGACGACGGTGAAATGGGTAACGGCATGCCGGGCGTCGTCCCGGTCTTCGGGAACCACCGCGCGCCGTACCCGATCGGCGGCGCGGCCGAGCGCGGCCTCGACGGTGCCGGTCGGCCGCTGCGGAATGCCCCAGACCAGCGCCAGATAGGCGCGTTCGAGGTCGCCCGTCCGGCCATGATCGGCGAAGGCCTCAGACAGTGCCTTGTGGGCGCGGTCGGTCTTGGCCACCACCATGACGCCGCTGGTTTCCTTGTCCAGCCGGTGGACGATGCCCGGTCGCCTGACGCCGCCGATGCCGGAAAGACTGTCGCCGCAATGATGGATCAGCGCGTTGACCAGTGTGCCGGTCCAGTTGCCGGCGCCGGGATGCACAACCAGCCCCGCCGGCTTGTTGACGACGATCAGCTCGTCGTCCTCGTAAAGGATGTCGAGAGGAATGGCCTCGCCTTGCGGCTCGGCAGGCTCCGGCTC
>NZ_RZST01000393.1:0-4911 GCF_003997575.1 Mesorhizobium sp. M1A.F.Ca.IN.022.07.1.1 | reverse complement strand
CTTCGCAGGCAATCGGCGTTGAAGAAGGATCCTAGAGGGCGGGTTTAGACATGGACACGAAGCCAACTGACGCTGACACGGTTTCCGCTCAGGAACCGGATATCATCGTGAACAAGACCGCACATTTCGTCGGGGAATGGATCGACGAGCACAAGGCGGAAGCCGCAGCTGCAATCCCGGCCGAAATCGCCGCCGAGAAGCTCGCCGAACAATGCATCGCCGATGCCGAAGGCCTGGGAATACTGGCTGAGGATATCGGCGACGAAGTCGGCGATCTCAAGCAATACATCGCGGAAACAGTGCTCGGAGACGAAACTTCCAGCAACGGCAAGATTGAGAGCCCGCCCGATCCGCTCCCGGCGGCGCCGAATGGAGAAACCAATGCCGAAGTTCCGTTTTGAGTTCATCGAAAGTACGGCGCAGCCGGCCATCCAGGTCGACATGGAAAATTTGGATGCCGCCAAGGCCGAGGCGAAACGCGCGGCTAAGGAGGCGATGCTCGATGGGATTGTCGAAGGCGTCGACCCGACATCGTGGGTTACGAGAATCTACGACGAAGCGGGGTATCTGGTCGCCACGATCGGATTCCAGGACCTTGTGGCCGCGCCCCAAGCTGTCGGACAAGCCCACGAACAGACCGATGAGCCCGGCGTGATACGCTCGGGCTGATGCCGCTCCTGGGCAGGCCATCGGAACCTCAGTCGAGCTTTCCAGGCCAGGTCAGCTCGATCCACGCCGGGGCATGATCGCTTGGCCTTTCCAAAGCTCTTACCGCAGCATCGACGCCCGCCCCTCGCAGCCGGTTTGAAAGTGCCGGACTGATCAGGAGATGGTCCATTCGCAGGCCGGAGCTCCGGTCATAACCGCCCCGGTAGGAGAAGTTCCAGTAGGTGTAGACCCCCTTCTCGGGATGGATCTGCCGAACCGCATCCATCCAGCCCATCTTCAGCAAATCGGCGTAAGCGTCACGACTCTGCGGGAAAAACACTGCATCGCCCAACCAGCGCGCCGGCACCACCGCATCAATCGGGGTTGGCACCACGTTGTAATCGCCGCACAGGACCGTTTCCTCTTTAAGCAAGGTCTGGGAATAGCTGATCAAACGCTGGAACCACGCCAGCTTGTAATCGAATTTAGGTCCAGGCGCGGGATTGCCGTTCGGCAGATAGATGCAGCCGATCACCAGCTCATCCACCTCGGCCTCGATGTAGCGGCTGTGCGTATCGTCCGGGTCGCCTGGCAGTCCGCGCCTGCGCTCCTGCGGCTGTTTCCCACGGGCCAGAATCGCTACGCCGTTGTAAGATTTCTGCCCATGCCAGACGGCGCGGTAACCAGCCTGCCGGATCGCCTCGGCAGGGAACTTCTCATCGGATGTCTTGAGCTCCTGCAGGCAGACGATGTCATAGCCGGTTTCGCCAAGCCATTTCAGGAGGACCGGCAATCGCCCATTGACGCCATTTACGTTGAAAGTAGCGATCCTGGTCATCCGGTTATCTTGGCCGATGATCTCTCCGGGCAGTCACCCCGATACTTGGTTTGGAATACTAGCTGTCTTTCTTGTAGGATTTGGCGGCCTCATCGATCTTGCGCCAATCGTTTCCGTGACGCCGCACCAGCTCCCGCGCCTGGGCCGGCGAAATGTTTTGCGTTTCCACGATATGGTTCACTTCCGTTTCTTCGCCTTTCAGCGGGCGCGAACGTGGCCTTCTGGGCCGGCTCGCCGCTGTTTCATCTGCATCACGTCGTCTCGCCATGGGCTGACCTCTCCTGATCCGGATTAACCGTCGAATGCCGGGAAGGTTTCCGCTCGCGGTTCCTCGAGCAGTTCGGCTTGTCTCGGCTGTGTGGCTTGAACCCAAGGAACTTGCGCGGCGTTCCTTGCGAGCAGAGCTAGCAAGCGCAATCCGATGGAAAAATCCGAAGCCCATTTTGAACCGCAGAAGCCTCGTGGTGCCGAAGCGCGCTTCCCGTACGATCGAGCGGCAGTTGAGCGGTTCCAGCTTGCGTTTCCGCGCGCGAGGTGGAGCGACGAGCTCAGGAGCTGGTTCGTGCCCGGAAAAACGGCGGCGCGGCGGATCGAGCGCTGGCTGGCACAGGAGACAGCGGCTCGCGCAGCCCATGACGACAGTAAGGGGCGGGATGCCTTCGCCTTCGATCCACTGTCGAGCCACTATCTGGAAGTCGCGGACGACCTGCGCATTCGCACGCCTTATTCGAAGACCGTGCTGGAGGAACTGCGAGCGGTTCCATGGGCGAGTTGGGACGACGAACTGCGGGTCTGGCGGGTGCCTTTTCGCGCTTATGAGGAGCTGCGGCGCCGTTGGCCAAGCATCGAAAGAGCCGCCCAGCGCGCCGAGCCGGAGGAGAGGAAACGCCGGCGGGAGGCTGGTAAACACTCCGATGAGCACAAGGCCGCCAGGCTGCGCCATGCCGAACGCAGGCGCCGGCGCTATCCGGTTCCAGCCGAAGACCTGCCTCCGCTCGGTCGCGCCGTGGCGACGGTGCAATATGACGTTGTTGTCTTCACCGGGATTTCAGGCGAGCTCGCCGACCCCTCTGAGCTGGCGCCGTTCTACCCACAGTCGATGGAGACCGGCTTCGGCGCCGTTTGGGCGAGGTGGCGGCCGCCGACCTTGGCTGAACTGATCAAGACATGGCCGGCGCGGCGTCCTGCCGGATCAGCGGAACGATCGAGAGGGTGGTGGCGGCCGACGCTTGGCGAACTCAGAATCGCTCGCCGAAAGGCGAAAAGCCTGGAGCGGAGAAAACGTTCGCGAAGTGCCGATTGATATTCTTGGGTCCATGATGGCTGTCACATGACAAGCGAGGCGGGCCGCCGCCAAGGCTCGCGTACCCGACGTTCAGGTGGAATGTCACAGGCCGAAAAGGAATTTCGGGTGCGATTTCAGCCCCGCGGGACCGGCATCCCCCCAGCCAAGCACGCGAGCTCATCGACTTGATCAGCATCGACGCAGCTTCGCTTCTTCGGCAGGCGCGCCTTCTCAAGAAGACGTAACCGCTCAGGCGCGATTTTCATCACGGCCTCATTTGTTAGCGCGCGACTTGCCGGAGAGGCGTATCACCCCTTTGTCGTTCGTACCGAGTAGTGAGGCAAGCGGACGCTTGAAAGCGGTATCGTGCTTTCGCCCCTGGCTAGGAGGCACGCATGTCCCTGCATGGTGTTTTGGATTCCACCCAACTTGAAATCCTCTCAAAAGCTGTCCATCGCTATTGTTCAAGGCATGGACTTGAGAGCGAGGAAGACCGCCAGTTGGTCGCCATGAGGGCCATGAGCCTTTTCGGCCAGGGCACAACTGACCTTGACCGGCTGTCCGCGAGACTGGAAAAGCTCGAAGAACCTGGGCACGGCTAAACCGGCTGGCAAGCGTGCAGCCGTAACAGCTCCAGCGCAGCGCTCCTAATCCCGCCAAATTGCGCCATCGCTAGCAAAAAGATCGCCAACACCAGCTGCTTGCTGCAGCGTAGAAGCTTCGGCGAAAGCGAATGCGGGGAGAAGAGGGTGATGGTGCCCAGAGGCGGATTCGAAGCGAAGGAAATCTGGCTTTGTTTCCAAATAGTTGACGCCCACACAAGAGCAGGGATAGCCAACAAAAATACCAACAAAATATTTCTGTGGATTGGTTCGGTTCCCGGAAATCGCTCTATTCGCTCAATGCCATCGCATCCCAACCTTATCTCAGAAGCGGAGCGTTGAGCAAGTCGCAGGTCCGCTGCTGCCTCCAATTTCCCCGAGATCTGATCGCCCTTACCACTTGAAGATGGCGGCGAGAGCGTCTTTCGACTTGACGCTTACGTCCTTGAAAATATTGAACTTTTCGCGGCATTTGTTACACAGTCTGTTACACGGCTACAGCGTTAATTTAAGCTCTCGGCATCTGAGCTCGCGCGCCCGAGCATCGACCTAATCCGATACTGGCTCGGGGCATCGTTGCTCCCGGAGCTTCAGCGTAGTCTCGCAAAAATTCCCAAGCCGCTTCGGGGCTGACGAGTCTGCGAAGCCGACGAGCGATAGGCAATACCGAGACGCAGACATTACGTGACGGCACTTGATATTGCAGTGCAGCAAGCGTAGAGCACCGCCCGCTTATGGGAGTGTCGTCCATGGCCCTTACCAATGCTGGTAACGAGGCAGAACCTGTCGAACAATCGAGCCATTCTGAGGTCGAGCAGCACAGCACCAAGGTGCTGATGCTGGGCGCGTTGGGCGTGGTTTACGGCGATATCGGCACCAGCCCGATCTATGCATTCCGAGAGGCGTTGCACGCATCGGCCGGTGGCAACGTCGCCAACCGTGGCGACATCCTCGGCGTACTCTCGCTGATCATCTGGTCGCTGACGATCACCGTCACCATCAAATACATCATGTTCGTGCTCCGTGCCGACAATCGCGGCGAGGGCGGGGTGCTGTCGCTGATGGCGCTGGCGCGCAACAGTTTCCCGACGCGCTCGGCGGTGATCCTCGGCATCGGCATTGTCGGCGCGGCGCTTTTTTTCGGCGACGCAGTCATTACGCCGGCGATCTCGGTGCTGTCGGCGGTCGAAGGTATGAATGTCGTCACGCCGACCTTCCAGCCCTATGTGGTGCCGCTGACACTGGCCATTCTGGCGGTCGTGTTTGCGGTACAGCGGTTTGGCACCGGCGGCGTAGGATTGGTGTTCGGGCCCGTTACCGCGCTGTGGTTCCTGGCCATCGGCCTTTCCGGCCTCAACCACATCATGGACGACCCGGAAATCCTGCTGGCAATCAGCCCGCATTATATCGTGTCATTCCTGATCAACTCGCCCGAAGTCGCCTTCGTCACGGTTGGTGCGGTTTTTCTCGCCGTCACCGGCGCTGAGGCGCTCTATGCCGACCTCGGCCATTTCGGGCGCAAGCCGATCGTGCTTGCC
>NZ_RZST01000392.1:0-4912 GCF_003997575.1 Mesorhizobium sp. M1A.F.Ca.IN.022.07.1.1 | reverse complement strand
GGCCAAGGGCGAGACGCTGACGACGGCCGAAGCCATCTATGGCGAAGACATCAACGACAACGCCCGGCCGGAAAACTTCTTCGATCCGAACGCCGAATTCGAAGGCGGCGAGGACAACGCCTGATCGACAAGGCAGGAGCCGCGCTCCGGCTCCTCCTGCGTCCAGCGCCGACTGGACCAACGCCCGGGTCTTCGACCCGGGCTTTTTTGTGCCAATAGGAACTTTTCTAATCCCTATATCTTGTTGCAGATTACGGCGTGGCGCGTCGATTGGACGCGGGCGATGCGCTGTGGCACTTTCGATTTGGCATTCGGTCCCACTGCCGGATGGTCCGTCTGAGGGGACATTTGGTCATGAACATCCTGTTGAAACACGTTCTCGAACGGCTGGTGCGGACCGGCGACCTCAAAGTGACCGGGCCGAAAGGCACGACGCATAAGTTCGGCGACGGCAGCGGCGAACCGGTACACATCCACATCAAGACCATGCATGCCGAGCGCGCGATCACCTTCGATCCGATGCTGGCCGTGCCCGAAGCCTATATGGATGGCGAACTGGACATCCCCGAGGGCGGCGTCCTCGGGGTGATGCGGATCGCTTTCCAGAACATGGGCAGCGGCGGCATCGACGTGACCTGGTCGAAGGCCATCGAAGGTCTGCGCCATGCCTTCCGCCGCCTGCAGCAGATCAACACGGCGTCGAGATCTCGCCGCAACGTGCAGCGCCACTACGACCTCTCCGGCGAACTCTACAAGCTCTTCCTCGACGAGGACATGCAGTATTCCTGCGCCTATTTCGAACAGCCCGACATGACGCTGGACGAAGCGCAGGTCGCCAAGAAGCGCCACATCGCCGCCAAGCTGAGACTCAAAGCCGGCCAGACGGTGCTCGATATCGGCTCCGGCTGGGGCGGCCTCGGGCTTTATCTCGCCAAGGCCTTCAACGTCGACGTGCAGGGCGTGACGCTATCCACCGAGCAGCAGAGCGTCTCCACCGACCGCGCACATGCACTGGGCCTGCAGGACCGCGCGCATTTCGACCTCAAGGATTATCGCGCGCTCAACGAACGATTCGACCGCATCGTCTCGGTCGGCATGTTCGAGCATGTCGGCGTCAACCACTACCGGACTTTCTTCGACAAGGCGGCGACGCTGCTCAAGCCCGACGGCGTGATGCTGCTCCACACCATCGGCCGGTCCGGCGTGCCGTGGGCGACCAGCGCCTTCATCCGCAAATACATCTTCCCAGGGGGCTACGTCCCGTCGATGTCGGAAGTGCTGCCCGCGATTGAGAAATCAGGCCTTATCGTCACGGACATCGAGATTCTCAGGCTTCACTACGCCGACACGCTGAAGCATTGGGGCCAGCGCTTTGCCGCCAACCGCGACAAGGCGAAGGCTATCTATGACGAGCGCTTCTGCCGCATGTGGGAGTTCTACCTCGCGGCCTCGGAAGCAGCCTTCCGCTGGCAGGACCTGGTGATCTTCCAGTTCCAGATCGCCAAGAAGAACGACACGCTGCCGATGACGCGCGACTATATGGCCAAATGCGAGAAGGCGCTGGAATTGCGCGACCTCGGCCATCAGGAGCCGGCGACGCCCGCCGTCAAGCCGACCCGCCGCAAGAAGGTGGAATAGAACGGCGGCGATTGCCGCTTGCCATTGCGGCCTGACGCCACGAAAAAGGTCTCGTTCGCGAGGCCTTTTTCATGAACTACCTAATCTACATCGCGGCGGCACTTGCCGAGATCGCCGGCTGCTTTTGCTTCTGGGCCTGGTGGCGGCTGGGGAAGTCGCCGCTCTGGCTGGTGCCAGGTCTGGCGTCGCTGGCATTGTTCGGCTTCCTTTTGGCGCTGGTCGACACGAGCGCCGCCGGTCGCGCTTACGCCGCCTATGGCGGCATCTACATTGGCGCTTCGCTCGGCTGGCTTTGGCTAGCCGAAGGCGTGCGCCCCGACCGTTTCGACCTCGCCGGCGCCGCGCTCTCGATCGTCGGCGCCTCGGTGATCCTGCTCGCGCCAAGAGGAGCCTGAATTGGAACTGCCCACCGCGCTCCGGCAAGGCGTCGACAGCCTGCTCGAAAAAGTACCGCTGCCGGCGCTGAAACAGGCCGCGAGAACGCTTTCGGAACGCTATCGCGCCGAGTTGCGTGACGGCCGCCTGCATATGGGCGAAGACATGGCGGTGAAGGCTTACCTGGCGACCAGGCTGCCCGCCACCTATGCCGCCGTTCGCGCTTGCCTGGACGCGCTGGCGGACGCTCGTCCGGACTTCCAGCCGAAAAGCCTGCTCGATATCGGCGCAGGGCCTGGCACCATGCTTTGGGCCACGGCCGACACCTGGCCGGAGCTCGAACGGGCGGTTCTGGTCGAGGCAAGCGCCGCGGTGCGCAAGGTCGGCCAGTCGCTGGCCGCCGGCGCGATCGCTGCCCGCGCGAGCTGGGTAGCCGGCGACGCCACCATCGATCTCGACGGTCTCGACCCTGCGGACTTGATCAGCGTCGCCTATGTGCTCGACGAGATCGCGCCGGCCTCGCTGCCAAAACTCGTCGACCGGCTCTGGCGATTGACGGCCGACACGCTGCTGATCGTCGAGCCGGGCACGCCGGCCGGCTGGCAGCGTATCCTTGCCGCGCGCCGGCAGCTCATCGAAGCCGGCGCGCATGTCTCGGCGCCCTGCCCGCACGAGGCGCCCTGCCCGCTCGCTCCGCCAGACTGGTGCCATTTCTCGCGCCGCGTCGCGCGTTCGCGGCTGCATCGGCTCGCCAAGGACGCCGACGTGCCGTGGGAGGACGAGAAGTTCATCTACCTCGCCGCCTCGCGACTGCCGGCGCCGGCGCGCGCGTCACGAGTGATCGCGCCGCCAAAGGGCGGTTCGGGCAAAGTCATGCTCAAGCTCTGCCAGCCCAACGGCCATGCCGGGGAGCGCCTCTCCAGCAAGCGCGACGGCGATGTCTTCAAGGCGGCGAGGCGGGCGGACTGGGGCGATACGCTTGGCTGAGCCGCTTGTGATTCAGGGGCGAGGCGACACGGCGCACACGAGCTTGCCACGACTGACATAGCCGGCATCGCATTTTCCTGTTTTGTTCTCGCTCGAGGCCCGCTAGGGTTGCGCACTTCGATTCGAGTCAATGACGATTCTTTCCACGGAAAAATTTCGGTTGTGAATCGCGAGCATCGAAGCCGGTTGGAACCTCACTGTTGCAGATAAGTCAGCACCGATTTTTCCAGTTCTGATATCGAGGAAGCGGGATCGAAATCGGGGACATCATGGCTGAAGCAGCGCGCAAGCTCGGCGTGGCGGAGCAACCGCTCTACCGCGAGGCACCGAACAACATCGAGGCCGAGCAGGCGCTGCTTGGCGCAATTCTGGTCAACAACGACGCCTTCTACCGCGTCTCGGATTTCCTCAAGCCCGCGCATTTCTATGAGCCGCTGCACCGCAAGATCTTCGAGGTCGCGGCCGAGCTCATCCGCATGGGCAAGATCGCAACGCCGATCACGCTGAAGACCTTCCTGCCGGCGGAAGAGAAGGTCGGCGACATGACGGTGGCGCAGTATGTCGTGCGGCTCGCCGTCGAGGCGGTCACAGTCGTCAACGCGGCCGATTACGGACGAGCCATCTACGACCTCGCCACGCGCCGGGCGCTGATCACCGTCGGCGAAGACATGGTCAACATTGCCTATGACGCGCCGGTCGACATGTCGCCCTCGGAGCAGATCGAGGACGCCGAGCGGCGCCTGTTCGAGCTCGCGGAGACCGGCCGCTACGACGGCGGCTTCGAGAGCTTCAACGACGCGGTCAAAACCGCCGTCGACATGGCCAACGCCGCCTATATGCGCGACGGCCATCTGTCAGGCATCGCCACGGGCCTGCGCGACCTCGACCGCCGCATGGGCGGCCTGCAGCCTTCCGACCTGATCGTGCTTGCCGGGCGCCCCGGCATGGGCAAGACCTCTCTGGCCACCAACATCGCCTTCAATATCGCCGAGGCCTATCAACCGGCGCAGCAGGCCGACGGCACCTTCAAGGCGGCCAATGGCGGCGTGGTCGGCTTCTTCTCGCTCGAAATGTCGTCGGAACAGCTCGCCACCCGCATCATCTCCGAGCAGACCGAAATCTCGTCATCGAAGATCCGCCGCGGCGAGATCTCCGAGATGGATTTCGAGAAGCTGGTGGCCTGCTCGCAGACGATGCAGAAGATCCCGCTGTTCATCGACCAGACCGGCGGCATCTCGATCGCGCAGCTCTCCGCGCGGGCGCGGCGGCTGAAACGCCAGCGCGGCCTCGACCTCATCGTCATCGACTATATCCAGCTGATGCAGGGCTCGAGCGCGCGCGCCTCGCAGAACCGCGTGCAGGAAATCACCGAAATCACCACGGGCCTGAAGGCTCTAGCCAAGGAGCTCGGCGTGCCGATCATCGCGCTGTCGCAGCTGTCGCGTCAGGTCGAAAGCCGCGACGACAAGCGCCCGCAGCTCTCGGACCTGCGTGAATCCGGTTCGATCGAGCAGGACGCCGACGTGGTGCTGTTCGTCTACCGCGAGGAATACTACCTCAAGAACCGCGAGCCGAAGCTCGGCACCGACGAATACATCAAGTGGGAAAACGAGATGAACGAGGCGCGCGGCAAGGCCGAGTGCATCGTGGCCAAGCAGCGTCACGGACCGACCGGCACCGTCAGCCTCGCCTTCCATGGCGAGTTCACGCGGTTCTCGGACCTGGCCGAGGAGCATCATTTGCCGGAGAGGTTTGAGTAGTTTTTGGCCCACGTCAGCGCTCCGTCACACCCCCCTCTGTCCTGCCGGACATCTCCCCCGCAAGGGGGGAGATTGGCTGTCGCCACGACCTTCGCCAATCGCCGCCGTTGCAAGAAGAGCGCCGGCGGCCAAGCTGCTGATCTCCCCCCTTG
>NZ_RZST01000391.1:0-4960 GCF_003997575.1 Mesorhizobium sp. M1A.F.Ca.IN.022.07.1.1 | reverse complement strand
GCTCGGGCTTGACCTCTTCCTTAGGTGTCGGCGTCGGCGCGACTTCGGTCGCCGGGGTCGGCTTCGGCTTTTCCTGCGGCTTCGGCACGTCCTCGACCGCCGGCTTCTCGGTCGGCGTCGGCGCCGGGGGCGGCGCGGATGTCTTCTCGACCGGCTTCGGCTTGGCCTCGTCGGTTACCGGCTTGTCGGTGTCGACGCTGTTCTCGCCGACCTTCTGCGCGTCGGGGACGCTATCCGGGCGCTTGGTCGGCCGCGGCGCCGGCTTGTCATGCATGACTGCTTTCTTGTCGCCCTGCAGGGTCTGCGCGATCGCTTCCATCGGCACGATGTCGACCGCGACGGACTCCACGTCGGAAGCCGGCATGGCGGGCGGCGAGGACAGCGTGAACAGCCCGAAGGCCAGCGCCACCGCATGCAAGATGACCGATGAGGTGAGGCCGGTCCGCATTTGGCGTTTACTGATCCTGTTCCTGCAGCGAAACCAGGCCGATGTTCTTGTAGCCGGCCGCCGAAATGCGGGCCATGACCTTCATGGCGGTGCCATAATCCGTCGACTTGTCGCCGCGAATGAAGATGCGCTCGTCATAGCCGGTCTTCGAGATTGCCTGCAGCTTCGCTACCAGCTCATCAATCGGGATCTCGGTTTCCTGCAGATAGATTTGGCCGGCCGCGTTGATCGACACCGTGATCGGCTGCGTGTCGACATTCATCGCCTTGGCTTTCGTGTCGGGCAGGTCGATCGGAACGCCGACGGTGAGCAACGGCGCCGCGACCATGAAGATGATCAGCAGCACCAGCATCACGTCGACCATCGGCGTGACGTTGATTTCCGACATCAGGCCATGATGACGACCGCGCCGCCGGTGGCCGCGTCCGCCTCGCCCTATGCCACCTGCGCTAGCAGCAGACATACCCATGATCGTACCTCAGGCCTTCTGCGCGACTTTTTCATCGATTTGGCGCGAGAGTATGGCGGAGAACTCATCCGCAAACCCTTCCATGCGCACGGCGAGCTTGTTCGCATCCGACGACAGCTTGTTGTAGGCGATGACGGCCGGAATGGCCGCGAGCAGGCCGATGGCCGTCGCCAGCAGCGCTTCTGCGATGCCGGGCGCCACGACCGAGAGGCTGGTGTTCTTCGAGGCGGCGATCGCCTGGAAGGAGGTCATGATACCGATGACGGTGCCGAACAAGCCGATGAATGGCGCGGCCGAACCCGTGGTGGCGAGGAAGCCGAGCCGACCCTCCAGCCTTTCCATCTCGCGGGTCAGCGCGAGATCCATCGCCTTGTCAATGCGGGTCTGCAATGCCAGCGCCGATTTGGCGCCCTTCTCGAAGCTCTTCTTCCATTCGCGCATGGCGGCGACGAAGATCGCGCCCATGCCGGTGGTCTTGCGGTCGGCGAGCGTGCGGTAGAGCTCCTCGAGCGACTGTCCCGACCAAAACACCTGCTCGAAGCGGTTGAGCGCCATCCGCATGCGGCTATAGGCGACAAGCTTGTCGATGATGATCGCCCAGGTCCAGATCGAGGCGCAGAGCAAGCCGATCATGACCAATTTGACCACCCAGCCGGCCTGCATGAACAAGGCCCATATCGACAAATGCGCGCCCGGGTCGGCGAGTGCGATGTTTTCCATGACTACGTCCTTAAGATTTTTCCGGGCATCGCTGGCGGCTGGCCCATGGCATCCCTTTGGTCCGATCGCGCGAAGCCTGAAGCTCGCGGGACAAGCCCCGAATGCACCGTTTCGCGGCGTTTTCGGGGCAAATCTTGGTGAAAGGAAGGCACACGAATTGCGCCAATCTTCACCAATTCCTTCATGAACCGTTATGGTTAAGGATGGGTTAGGAGATGAAGCGTGGCGCATTGCCGCGCCCACCCGGCCGGCGCCATGCTGGACGCGGCCGATCAGTGCACATCGCGCTGAAGCAGGTCCAGGCGACGCGCTTTAGGTGTTTTGGTGGATGTCGTTGTCCCAGAACGGGCAACTCCTGCGTGACAGGGATTCGGCCGAAGCCGGTTCGCGGTGATCAGTCGCTCGCCTTCGGCATAAAGGCCGCGATCCATTCCTTCGGAAATCTGCGCGGCCGGCCGCTCTCGCCGATGATCGCCGCCTCGACCTTCGCTTCGACCAGCACCTCGCCGCCACGCTTCAACTGCTGCGCCATGAAGATGCGGGCGCCCGAAATGTCCTCGGTGCGCGTGTCGATGGTGAGGATGTCGTCCATGCGGGCCGGCGAACGGAAGTCGATCTCCATGCGCCGCACCACCCAGACGATGCGCTCGCCATGCTTGCCATCGGCAAGCTCGGTGTGATGGACGCCGGCGAGCCTGAGATAGTCCGAGCGCCCGCGTTCGAAGAATTCGAGATAGCGCGCATGGTAGACGACGCCGGAGAAATCGGTGTCGGCATAGTAGACGCGGGCCATCAGGCGGTGGCCGGATTGCGTCAGCGTCCCCGAAAGCCCGGCGCTGAGCGCTGCGGATTCACCATGATCGTCCATCGCGCTTTCCTTTTGAGGCCCGAACGGGCAGGTGTTTGGCGCGAGAACCGGATGGCACTGTTGGGCGCGATGATCAAGACCTTGATGGCGGGCTGCTGGCGCTTGGCGCCTGCGCGGTTTTCCGTCCGCGTGAATAATACTGGAGCTACCCGAGGTCGATCTGCAGGATCTCTGGCGGCATGCCGAACCGCACCGGCATGATGCTGAAGCCGAGCCCGCCGGAGACGATCAGGTTGCGATCGTTCTCGACGACATGGCCATAGGCGTAGCGGTTGCCGAAGTCGGATGGCACGACCGGCGAATAGCCGAACAGCCGCACCTGCCCGCCATGGGTGTGGCCCGAAAGCGTCAGCGAAACCCGCCAGGGCACTTTCGGAAAGATGTCCGGCTCATGCGCGAGCAGGATGATCGGCTCGTCGCCTTGCACCTTGGCAAGCGTCCCGCCGAGGTCGTCGAGACCCTTGAAGCCGTGGCGGCCCAGGGCTTTGCTCGGCCGGATTGCCAGCTGGTCCGCAAGTCCGGCGATCCAGAAGCCATGCCCATCCTTCTCCAGCCGCACCACGTCGTTTTCCAGCACCGGGATGCCGACGCTCTCCAGTGCCCTGCGCGCGGCCGTCGGCCCGGCCTTGGCCAGTTGCGCCGCATGATCGTGCCACCAGTCGTGATTTCCGAGGATCGAGAGCACGCCGAGCGGCGCCTTCAGCCCTGACAAAGCGGCGGCCCACTCCGGTGCAGACACTTCGGCCGTGACCAGCCGCATTCCATCGACATAGTCGCCGAGCAGCACGATCAGGTCTGGCTGCAGGGCATTCGTCCGTTCGACGAGCGAAGCGATCCGCTCCGCCGTCATCCAGGGATGGCAGGCATGAATGTCGGCCAGTGCTGCGACGCGCAGCTTGAGGCCCGCGGGCCAGTGCGGCGGCGTCAGCGAGTAGCGTTTCACATGGGCGAGCAGCATCGGCTCAATGCCGACCGCATAGGCGCTCAACGACACCATGGACAGGAACGATCCGCCGATGAGGCGCAGAAAGCCACGTCTGGTGATCATCGGTCAGCCCCGACCCCCGGAAATGCGTCAAGCTGCCTTAGAGGCTGCAATTGTGCCTTCAGCTTGGCGGAGCTGGGGAGATTTCGCGCAGGAAGCCCTTCAAGGCGCGTCCGACGAACAAATGTCCGTTACTCTTCCTGGAACAGGCTGATCTGCTGCTGCGCGAGGTCTTTCGGTGCTTCAAGGCCGAGATGCCGCCAAGCATTGGCGGTCAGCACGCGGCCGCGCGGCGTGCGCTGGATGAAGCCCTGCTGGATCAGATAGGGCTCGATGATGTCCTCGATGGCGTCGCGCGGTTCCGACAGCCCAGCCGCGATCGTCTCGATGCCGACCGGTCCGCCGCCGAAGTTGCGGGCGATCATCGAGAGATACCGGCGGTCGAGCGCGTCGAGGCCGAGCCCGTCGACTTCCAGCCTGGTCAGCGCCTCGTCGGCAATGCGTTTATCGACATGGCCGTTTCCGGCGACGGAGGCGAAGTCTCGCACCCGGCGCAACAGACGTCCGGCAATGCGCGGCGTGCCGCGAGCGCGGCGCGCGATCTCCAGCGCGCCGTCGTCACCGAGCGGCATCGAGAGGATGCGGGCGCCGCGGCGCACGATCTGCTCCAGTTCCTCGACCGTGTAGAAATTGAGCCTGACTGGGATGCCGAAACGGTCGCGCAGAGGATTCGTCAAAAGTCCGAGCCGGGTTGTCGCCGCAACCAGCGTGAAGCGGGCAAGATCGATCTTGACCGAGCGCGCCGCCGGCCCCTCGCCGATGATGAGGTCAAGCTGGAAATCCTCCATCGCCGGGTAGAGGATTTCTTCCACCGCCGGATTGAGCCGGTGGATCTCGTCGATGAAGAGCACGTCGCGCTCCTCGAGATTGGTGAGCAGCGCCGCAAGGTCGCCGGCCTTGGCGATGACCGGCCCCGACGTCGAGCGGAAATTGACGCCGAGCTCACGCGCCATGATCTGCGCCAGCGTCGTCTTGCCGAGCCCCGGCGGGCCGACGAACAGCACATGGTCGAGCGCCTCGCCGCGGCTCTTGGCGGCATCGACGAAGACCTTGAGATTGGCACGCGCCGCAGCCTGGCCGACGAACTCGTCAAGCGACTGCGGCCGCAAGCTCTGGTCGGCATCCTCGCCGCGCTTGTCGGGGGCAATGAGACGGGGCGAAAGGCTCATGCGGTCTTCCTTGCATACGGCAAGGACCGGGACAAGCGCCGCCTCACCGCGCCAGTTCCTTCAGGCCGAAGCGGATCAGCTTCGAGGCATCCGCCCCTTCGCCGGCCGACTTTAGGGCCGCGGCCACCGCATTGGCGGCGATGTCGCGCGAATAGCCGAGATTGACCAGCGCCGAGACTGCGTCGGTGATGGGTGCTGCCGCCACGCCTTCGCCAAGCTCCTGCTTGAGGCTGATCGTGAC
>NZ_RZST01000390.1:0-4962 GCF_003997575.1 Mesorhizobium sp. M1A.F.Ca.IN.022.07.1.1 | reverse complement strand
GATTTGGAAGCCAATCTGGACCGGAGCAGCCGAGCCGATCTGCGGCTCGTAACGCAAATTATCGACTTCACCGGCCATCAGGCTGGAATCCGGAGACAGGGTCCGGTCCGGCAGCGACAGAGTTCCCGTTGCCGGATAGCTTGCAAGCTTCAGGCTCACCGCGGGGTCGTTGCTGGGGAAATCGAGCTTCAGCGGAACCGGACCGACGCCAACCGGGATGCTGATATCGCGATTTTCGATCGCCTCGGCGGCGCCGGTGAGGTGGATGCCGCTCTCCGGATCCGGCTGCTTCTGCTTGGCCGTGACCTCCTGACCCCCGGCGTCATCGTGGCGCATCAGCACCACCTCGTCGACCAGCGAGGAATTCTCCCACGGAACCTGCTTGCCGTTGGTGGCTTTGACCACGTCGCGGCGAACCGCCGCCATCACCGTGCGGATTTCCTGGTTGGGCGCCAACGCGTGGCGCGAAAAGGCAGATGAGAACGGGCTGAGGGCACCGCGCCCGTCATAGGCGACCGCGCCTGGCTCGGTGGCGAAGGCAATCAGCGTGTTCAGTGAGCTCTTCACCTGCGCAAGGCCGGCGTCGCCCGCGACGATCAGCTGGTCCCTCAGCCAGTAATCCTGGCGGGGGAAAGGATTGTTCCGGCAGGCGTCGAGGATGATCACCTGGATCTTCGCTTTCGAACGCAATTGCTCCAGCACGTCGTCAAGCTTGATCGCCTGGACCTCGATGTCGGCGGCATCCTTCAGCGACGCGTCGACGGGGATCAGGAAATTCTCGCCCCCGATCTGAAAACCGTGGCCGGAATAGTAGACGACGGCCAGATCCGCACCGTCCGCCGCGGCGAGATAGTTGCGGAACCGCTCCTCGAACTGAAGCTTGGTCAAGTCCTTTGCGACGAACACGTCGAAGCCGGCCAGCCGGAACGTGTTCGCGACGTCCTGAGCATCTTTGTCCGGGTTTTTGAGAGCCGGAATATTTCGGTATTCGGCATTGCCGATGACCAAGGCAACCCTTCGATCGGCGTGAGCCTCGAACGCGGTGAAGCACACGAGAACCAGGGCTGCAAGGAACGCGCAGCATCGCAGCATGGCAAACCCCCATCCGCTAAAGTTGGTGCAGTCAGGAAGACAGTTTACGCCGCGAGGGTCTGTTAAAGAATTCACAATCCATGGCTACGGATGCAGAAAGCCGCCGGGATGGCTGACTGATAGTCTCCTGGCGACTTCGAGTCGCTGCCTTGGCTTTCAGGCGGCTTCCGCCAGGAATTCGGGGTTCTGTTTCACCAGCGCCGCCCGCAGCTTTTCCATGGCGCGGGCTTCGATCTGGCGGACGCGTTCCTTGGAGATGCCGAGCGCCTCGCCAAGCGATTCCAGGGTGGCGCCGTCGTCGCTCAGGCGGCGCTCCTCGATGATGCGCAGCTCGCGCGCATTGAGCGCGCCGAGCGCGCTCTTCAGCCAGACCGCGCGGCGCTCGACGTCTATCGTTTCGCCGACGACCTCGTCGGGAAGCGGATCCTCCGAGACCAGGAAATCCATCCGCTCGGCGGCGCCGTTCTCATCGGCAAGCGGGGTGTTGAGGGAGCTGTCGGGGGCCGAAAGACGCGAATCCATCATCGCCACGTCGGCTTCCGGCACGCCGAGCGCGGCCGAAACCTCGCGGTAAAGCGAGGCATTGGAGAGCGGCTCGGCGCCGTTGGCAAGCCGCGCGCGCAGCCGCCTCAGATTGAAGAACAGCGCCTTCTGCGCGGAGCTGGTGCCGCCGCGCACGATCGACCAGTTGCGCAGGATATAATCCTGCATCGAGGCGCGGATCCACCAGGTGGCATAGGTCGAGAAACGCACTTCGCGGGCGGGCTCGAAGCGGGCAGCCGCTTCCAGCAGGCCGACATGGCCTTCCTGAATGAGGTCGCCGAGCGGCAAACCGTAGTGGCGGAATTTGGAAGCCATCGAAATCACCAGCCGCATATGGGCGACGGTGATCAGATGCAGCGCGTCCTGGTCCTTTTTTTCCCTCCAGCGTATGGCCAGGAGATGCTCCTCGTCGCGCTCGAGATAGGGAGCCTTCATTGCCGCCCGGACCAGTGTCCGTCCTGCCACATCCTCGATCATGCCGGCTCCTTTTGGCGGTCGTTGCACTGGATGACGGTTGAAATGACGTCGCAGCGCCCTACAACAGCCAGCAACGTGCCAGAAGCGCGAATGGTTCCGTAGTGCCGGCGGATGCATATGCCTGCCGAAAACGTTTCTGTTATCGATCCGTGAGGCTTGGCTTGGCGGATTTTTCGCTGGTTTTGAGAACTGGATTTCTGGAACGGTCGATTTTTGAAATCTGGTTCCTTATTTCTTGAGCTTCCATCTGCCAGTTTGCGGCTCTCACCATGCGCCGGGGCACCGGTCAAAACGGGATCACAGAAAAATGAAATGGCTCAAATCGCTTCTCGTCGCCGGAACGCTGCAGGTTCTGGCAGTCACAGCCGGTCATGCCGGCGCCAATCTCGACCAGATCAAGCAGGCGGGCGTGATCAAGGTCGGCACGGAGGGCACCTACGCGCCCTTCACCTATCATGACGAATCCGGCGCCCTGGTCGGCTTCGACGTGGAGATCGCCCGGGCGATCGCCGAGAAGCTCGGTGTCAAGGTGCAGTTTCTCGAGGGCAAGTGGGACGGGCTGATCGCCGGGCTCGACGCCAACCGCTACGACGCCGTCATCAACGAGGTCGGCATCACCGACGCGCGCAAGGCCAAGTATGATTTCTCCGATCCCTACATCGCCTCCAAGGCGGTGCTGATCGTGCGCGGCGACAACAGCGACATCAAGACATTCGCGGATCTCAAGGGCAAGAAGGCGGCGCAGTCGCTGACCTCGAATTTCGGCAAGCTCGCCGAGAAGAACGGCGCCGAATTGGTCGGCACCGACGGCTTCGACCAGTCGATCCAGCTGCTGCTCACCGGTCGCGCCGACGCCACCATCAACGACAGCCTGTCCTTCCTCGATTTCAAGAAGCACAAGCCCGACGCCAATGTGAAGATCGCCGCGCAGGAAGAGAATGCCGATTATTCCGGTGTCATCGTGCGCAAGGGCGATCCGGAACTGGTGGCGGCGATCAACAAGGCGCTGGCCGACATCAAGGCCGACGGCACCTACAAGAGGATTGCCGACACATATTTCGGCCAGGACGTCTCGCAGTAAGCCCAGTCATCCCTTTTGCTTGTTCCGGCGGGCCGTCTTTGACGGCCCGCCGATTTTTACCTGATAGTCGCTCGGCATGCGGCCAGAGGGTCGCAGCGTCCGGAAAGGAGAAGGGCTCCGTGCCGCACTGGTTGCAATTGATGCTGGAGTCGCTGCCGACGCTGCTATGGGCGGCACTGATCTTTACCGTGCCGCTGACGCTGCTGTCCTTCGCCTTGGGGCTTATGGCCGGGCTGGTGACGGCGCTGATCAGGCTGTTCGGCCCGAAAGCGCTGGTCGCGCTTGTGCGCTTCTATGTCTGGATCTTTCGCGGCACGCCGCTCCTGGTGCAGCTCTTCCTGATCTTCTACGGCCTGCCGTCGGTGGGCATCCTGCTCGATGCCTTTCCCGCAGCGTTGATCGGCTTCACGCTCAATATCGGCGCCTACACGTCGGAGATCATCCGCGCCGTCATCGGCTCGGTGCCGAAAGGGCAGTGGGAGGCCTCCTATTCGATCGGCATGACCTGGAGCCAGGCGATGCGGCGCACGATCCTTCCGCAAGCGGGCCGCGTCGCGGTGCCGCCGCTCTCCAATACGTTCATATCGCTGGTCAAGGACACCTCGCTCGCGGCGGCAATAACGGTGCCCGAAATGTTCCAGGCTGCGCAGCGCATCGTCGCCACCACCTACGAGCCGCTGATCCTCTATGTCGAGGCGGCGGCGCTCTATCTGGCGATGAGCTCGGTGCTGTCGGCTCTGCAGGCGCGGCTGGAGGTGCGGCTCAACCGCTATGGCGGCTTCCTGGAGGCCAATGTATGATCGGCCTTACCAACATCGAGAAGCGCTTCGGCGACAATCTTGTCCTGAAAGGTGTCACCGTCAGCATCGACGAAGGCAGTGTCACGGCGCTGGTCGGGCCTTCGGGCGGCGGAAAAAGCACGCTCTTGCGCTGCATCAACCTCTTGGAAATTCCGACCTCGGGCACTTTGCGCATCGGCGACGAGACGCTGGAATTTCGGCCGGGCGCCAAGGTACCGGCGGCGGACATTCAGCGCGTGCGGCTGCAGACCGGCATGGTGTTTCAGAATTTTCAGCTCTTTCCGCATCGCACCGCGATCGAGAACGTCATGGAAGGGCTGGTGACGGTGCTGAAATGGCCGCAGGCGCGGGCGCGCGAGCGGGCGATGGCGCTGCTCGAGAAGGTCGGCATGGCGCATAAGGCCGATGCCTGGCCGGCGACTCTGTCAGGCGGCCAGCAGCAGCGCGTTGCGATCGCCCGGGCGCTGGCGCCGTCGCCGCGCGTGCTGCTTTGCGACGAGCCGACCTCGGCGCTCGATCCGGAGCTGGCGCAGGAAGTGGTCGACGTGCTGGGTCAACTGGCCCGCGAGGGCACCACCATGGTGATGGCCACGCATGATCTGAGACTCGCCTCCAAGATCGCGCAGGAGGTGGTGTTCCTCGATGCCGGCTCGATCGTCGAGAAGGGCCCGGCTTCGATCGTGTTCGACAACCCCGAGCGCGAGCGGACCAAGCGCTTCATCGCCTCGCTGCGGCAGGAGGAGGCGCGGAAGGAAGGCGGGGGCGGGGGATCAGGTACGATTCCTTCATAAGTTGGCGCTGCCCCTCATTGCCCTGCCGGGCATTTCTCCCCGTATAGTGACGGGAGAAAGGACGCTTTCATCAGAGAGTTCGCCAATCGCCAACGTTTCAGCATGGGCGCCAACGACGCCGTCATCTCGCTTCTCCCCGTTCACTATACGGGAGAAGGTGCCGGCAGGCGGATGAGGG